>QMMT01000279.1 GCA_003647385.1 Deltaproteobacteria bacterium | reverse complement strand
TTTCAAACTTTCATCGTCCTTTAACAACAACTTTGACCTTATAGCACAAACCCATCTATAAATTAATCATTAATGTGGTAAAATTAGATTCATTTTTTTGCCTGACAGACTTAAATTTGCAATATTTTACATTTTTTAAAAAAAACGCTTGACTATGATTTCAAAAGTTGCATAAAGTGAAACAAGTTTAAAGGGAGTAAACATGCTGGAAAAGCAAATTGCAGATAAAATTAAAAAAATCAGGAAAAGCAAAGGCTATACCCTGGATCAATTGGGCAGACTCACCGATCTTTCAAAGGGTCTTTTGTCCAGAATAGAAAACTGCCAGGTATCCCCCCCCATTGCCACATTATCCAAAATATCACATGGCCTTGAGGTCCCCATCGGCATTTTCTTTGACTCAGAAGAGACAACAAAGGAAGAAGGATATGCCGTAACATTGAAAAATGAGCGCAGGCAGGTAAGCAGAAGAGGGATTACGGCAGAATTGGACTATTACTCGCTGTCAGGCCTGAAATCCGACAACCTGATAGAACCCTTTATTATAAAATATTCTGCGACTCAAAAAAGAACAACAAAACTCTATGACCATCCCGGTGAAGAGTTTTTATTGGTACTCAAAGGCAGAATCGACTTTATATACGGGAAAAAGACCATCCGGCTTGAAACAGGTGATTCAATTCATTTTGATCCATCAACCCCTCATCGGGGCCAGAATGCCGGGAAAACTGAAAGTGAATGCCTTGTAATCGTTATAGATAAGGAAAAAAAATGAAAAACCAGATGAAAAATCAAATGAAAAGAAGAAGCAGTCTCATGACTGTCGGACCCCAGCGAGCCCCCCACAGGTCTCTGCTGAAGGCTGACGGCTTTGACGACTGGGAACTTGACCGGCCCATCATCGGCATTGCCAATTCATTTAATGAAATTATCCCGGGACATATGCACCTGGACAAACTGGTCGATGCAGTAAAAGCAGGTGTTTATGCCGCCGGTGGCACACCCATGGTCTTCAATACCATTGGTGTCTGCGACGGGATTGCCATGAATCATGAAGGAATGAAATACTCTTTGTGCAGCCGGGAACATATTGCCGATTCCCTGGAAATCATGGCCATGGCCCACCCCTTTGACGGACTTATCCTTCTGGCATCCTGTGACAAGATCATTCCCGGTATGCTCATTGCAGCAGTACGATTGAACATTCCTTCCATATTTCTTTCCGGCGGTCCCATGATTGCCGGACGGGTCCTTGGAAATGATACCGGTCTTGATAAGGTGTTTGAGGCGGTGGGAAGTCATGCTGCAGGAAAAATCACTGACGATGAACTTTTGGAATATGAATGCAATGCCTGCCCGGGAGCCGGTTCCTGTTCCGGGATGTTTACCGCCAATACCATGAGCAACTTAAGTGAAGCCCTGGGCATGTCGCTGCCGTTTAACGGCAGTATCCCTGCTGTTTATTCAAGGCGGACACACATGGCAAAGCAGACCGGATTCAAAGCGATTGAACTGGTCACAAAACAAATAAAACCCAGGGATATCATGACAAAAAAGGCGTTCAACAATGCCATTGCCCTGGATATGGCCCTGGGCGGATCAACCAATACCACACTGCATCTGCCTGCTATTGCCTATTATGCAGATGTAGATATCACCTTAAAGGATTTTAATAAATTTACTGAGAAAGTTCCTCACCTGACCACTCTTGCGCCTGCCGGCCCCCATCATATTGAAGACCTCTATCATGCAGGCGGCGTACCCGCCATCCTGTCAGAACTTTTGAGGGCAGACCTTGTTGATGGGAAACAGATGACGGTGTATGGCAAACCCATGGAAGACATGCTGGATGACATTGGGGCAAAAATAAAAAACACTTCAGTGATCCGACCCGTCGACAATCCGGTTCATGACACCGGGGGACTGGCTGTCCTGACAGGAAACCTGGCACCCGGCGGTGCCATTGTCAAACAGGCGGCCGTTGCCGATGACATGATGGAACATGAAGGACCCGCCAAAGTGTTTGACAGTGAAGAGGAAGCAGTCACGGCAATCATGGGAAAAAAAATTAAAAAAGGAACCGTTATTGTCATACGGTTTGAAGGGCCCAAAGGGGGACCTGGTATGAGAGAAATGTTATCTGCCACGTCAGCTGTTGCCGGGACAGGCATGGACAAAGAGGTTGCTTTGATCACCGACGGGCGGTTTTCAGGAGCGACCCGGGGGGCTGCCATCGGGCATATTTCACCGGAAGCGGCTGCAAAAGGTCCCCTTGCCATTGTCAAAGACGGTGATATGATTGAGATTGATATTCCTGCAAAAAAAATAAATCTCAAACTGTCTGACAAAGAAATCCAAAATAGAATCGATGAGCTGCCAAAGTTTTCCCCTAAAGTAACCACAGGCTATCTGGCCAGATATGCAAAAATTGTTTCCAGTGCAGATAAAGGAGCAGTTTTTCCAAAATAATTTTATTAACCACAACATGTTTAAGGAGGATTCACCATGAAAAAATGTTTTATGCTTATGTTAGTTGTTACGTTGTTTTTATTTACCGGCAATACATTTGCTGCTACAAAAATCAAGCTGGGTGTTGTTACCAAACCCGGCAGCGCTCAGAATATCGTTGCTGAAAAGTTCAAAGAATTAGTTGAACAGCGCTCAAACAAAAAATTTGAAGTTAAACTTTATCACTCTGCCTCCCTTGGCAATGAAACTGAAATTCTTCAGCAGGTCCAGATGAACACCATCCAGATGGCCATTGTCACTGGTGGCCCATTTGATACCTTTGATCCCATTACACGGGTCGTCAACTATCCGTTTCTTTTTAAGGACAATGCCCAGGCAGATGAAATCCTTGACGGTCCTTTAGGAAATCAAATCCTCAAAAGCCTTGAAAGCTCAGGTTTCAAAGGCTTAAGTTTTTCTGAAAACGGGTTCAGGAACCTGACCAACAGCAAACGACCGGTTAAAAGCCCTGATGATATTAAAGGGCTCAAGGTAAGAGTCATGGCGTCTGCCATTCACAAGGCCATCTGGAATGCACTTGGGGCCAATCCAACCCCCATGCCCTGGCCCATTTATACCGAACTTGAACAAAAAGTTATTGACGGCCAGGAAAACCCGTTGTGGGTTATGGAAGTCTACAAATTCTATGAAATTCAAAAATATATGTCCCTTACCCGTCACGTCTACTCATATCACATCGACGTTGCATCTCTCAAATGGTGGGAAACCCTTGACAAAAGTGATCAGGATATGATCCAGAAAGCCATGTATGAAGCCGCTGTATACCAGAGAGCCGATAACCGGTCTAAAAATGCCGATCGCCTTAAACTGTTAAAGGCAAAAGGCATGCAGGTTGTTGAGAATCCTGATGTTGCGGCATTCAGGGCCAAGGTTGCTGATTTAAAGGATATGGACCTCTACCAGGACCCGAAAGTTAAGGATCTGCTCTTAAAAATTATGGAAGCCGTTAAATAAGAATCATTGATTCTTTAAGACCGCAGCTGACATTCTCTTGTCAGCTGCCGGCCTTAACTTTAACAACGGAGACACTTATGATTAAAAAAGCAAGTTTCCTTATCAACCAATGGATAGAATACCTGTTATTTGGTATGGGGTTTACCATGGCCCTGATTGTTGCCGTCCAGGTATTTTGTCGATATGTACTGAACCAGTCTTTATTCTGGTCAGAGGAGCTTGCCCGGTTTCTTTTAGTGTGGCTGACCTTCCTGGGAGCGTCCAGCGCGTATTACCGAAAGGTCAACCCCGGCGTTGATTTTCTTTATATAAAACTGCCGCTGGTGCTGAAAAAAGCATCATCCATATTAACCCATCTGGCATCCATGGCCCTGTTTGTTGTCATGGTCGTCTACGGATGTAAGTTTGCCTGGTTTGTGCGCCTGCAAATCTCCCCAGCGCTCCAGATACCCAAATGGATTATCTTGAGTATTATTCCCATCAGTGGTGTCATTCTATTGATCCATGCCGCAACCTTTCTTTTTGCTGAATTAAAGGGGGATTCCAATGACCACTGAAGTCCTGATTCTATCCCTCCTTTTCCTGTTTGCCATCAACACGCCTATTGCCATAGCCATCGGTGTTGCATCTGTTACAGCCATTTTGATACAAGGTGATTTCAACCTGATGATGGTGGTACAGCGCATGTTTGGCGGTACCGACTCCTTTCATCTCATGGCTGTTCCGCTTTTTATGTTCACCGGGACCATAATGGAAGCCGGAGGGATCAGCCGCAGGATCATTGATTTTGCCAATGCCCTTGTGGGA
>QMMT01000278.1 GCA_003647385.1 Deltaproteobacteria bacterium | reverse complement strand
CCTTTTTTTAACCATCCCTTTTGTCTGGCATTATCAATCAATCCAGGATGACTCTGGTCAAATTCTTCTCCAATTGTTAAACCATTGCTGATGGAATAGACATCTTTAATTTTTAAGGCCGCCCAGAAGGGTCCGCTTGTTTCTAAGACCCAGGCTTCTTTTTTATCAGCCAGAATATACGAATTATGATAAAAAAGATTTTTGTCTTCATAACCGCAACTGCCTCCCTGCCCCCAATCCGCTAAAAGACCGATAATCACTTCCATGCCTTGCCGGACAGACGATGCCCGTTCAAGCGCCAGACGTAAAAGATCCATTCCCGTCAATGTTTTAGATTTTTTATGGGGCATTTTCGTAAATACTGCTTCATTACCGATCACAAGACCTTTTTCATTTACTCCCATCTCAGCTCCCCACATCCAGAAGGGGCGGCAAAGAAGAACACCATAGGTTTGTCGAACCTGGGGAATCCTTAAATAGGTGCAGTCTAATTTTTTATTTTTAGAAAAATTCTGCGGAGGATGATATTCAAGGATCTGGGCTTCATTGGGTTCACGATCTGAATTTTTACCAAATATCACTGACCCGTCTTTCGTTGCAGTGGAAAGTGCTACAAAGGTATCACACATCGGGTAGTTCTCCTTACTATCGGGTCTCTATCTGGTCTATATCCGGGAACCTTATCTTTTAACCGTTCCCGGAAGAATAAATTCATATCGTTTTCTCAACAAATTGATCCTGATAAACCGGTCTGCTTTTCGCAGAGCTGAAAAAAGGGTCCAGATCATTTTATCTTCTTTATAATACGCATCAATTTCTTTTTGAAAAAGTGCTTCTTTCAGGTATTGATTAACAATTTTTAAAAAACCGGGGATCAAATCAGGTCTTTGTTCTTTATAAAGATTGGCGACAAGGTCTGTTACAACCTTTTTATGATCATAATACCGGCCGATCACATCATCAAGATCAAGCCTGCGGACCAGCCAGCGGATATACACAGGAACGCTCTGCAGTAATAGTTCAACATCCAATTGTTCTACCCCGTTTTTACGAACAAACGGTGTTGACGTATCAACCAGGAATAATTTTCTTTTTCCATTCTGCCTTATCCACACCCAATTGGAAAGCTGACTGTCAATCGCTATTTCTAAGCCTGGCATTTTTTCTTTATTAAACTCCCAGATGTAAGTCAAAGCTGACATAATCTGCTCCAGCATTTTAATTCTATCCACCTCATTTAAGGTATTGATCAGGTTGTGGCAGAAGAATTGATCATCAAACCGCTTCTGGGCAAAATATATGACTACCGGATGGCCGGGAACTTCAATAATAACCGCATCATCTTCCGGCAGGTTGATCCCTGCTTTTTTTAAAAGGGAACAATATTCAAAATACATCTGCTTGTAGGACTCAGCAGTCTTAAAATCAGGAAAAATAGGAATTCTTTTGTAGATGATTTTATCCGATTTTCCTATCTGAAAAATAGATGATATTTCACCAAAGCCAATAATTTTGACCGGTATGGAAGACCTGGACAAATCATGGGGGATTAATTCTTGTTCAAACCTGTTTAATAGTTCAATATCAATATCCATTTTACCTCTAAAAATTATTATCCTGACATTGTTTTAAAAGATGTTTCTATTATGCTTAGAATATCATTCGCCTCGATTTTAGACATATTAAGTACCGGTAAAAATTGTATCACTTTTGGATCATTACCTGAATAAACAACATAAATACCGTTATCGAACAAAATTTTAATTAAAAATAATGATGTCATCTCATCTTTAAACTCAAGCCCCATCATCAGGCCTTTGCCCCGAACTTTCAAGCCAAGATCCGGATATGCTGCGCCAAGCAATTCCAGCCTTTGTTTAAAAAATTTTTCTAAAGACAGAACATGATCTAAAAACTGCTTTTTTTGTGATATTTCCATTACTTTCATTGCTGCAATACAGCCTATTTCGCTGCCGCCGTAGGTTGAAATATGTAGAAACGGATTTTCTTTAAGAAAGTTCTTGTACTTTTCATTATAAACAGTCGCACTGACAGGATATATTCCTCCGCTCATTCCCTTCCCCAGAACGACCATATCAGGCGTTACATCATAATTTTCAAATCCCCACAATTTTCCTGTTCTTCCAAAGCCTGTCTGCACTTCATCGAGAATAAGAAGGCTTTTGTTTTCCCTGCAGATCTCTTGAACCGCTTTTAAATAGTGTTTATCAGGGGTGACGATTCCCATAGTGGCAGGGATTGTTTCTAAGATGACGGCTGCCGTGTCCGGACAAACAGCCTTTTTTATTTCTTCAACACGGTTAAACCGGATCTGTTTAAATCCTTTTGGAACCGGCTTAAACTTTTCTTTAAATTTTTTATCTCCGGTTGCAAGGGCAAACCCGGTATGACCATGATACCCCCCTTTGGCTGAAATAATATTTTTTTTTCGGGTGATACCCCGGGCAAGCTTGATCGAAAGATCAATGGCTTCTCCTCCACTGACACCGTAAACAACCTGGTTTAAACCTTCCGGCAGGGTTGCTGCAATCATTTTGGCCAGATCTGCCTTGGGTTTGCTGATCAAATGATGATTGCCTATATCATAGGTTTCCATTGCCCGGGTGACAGCGCTTATAATTTCTTTGTTCCTGTGGCCCAGATTAAAAACGCCGCCATTGCAATGACAATTATAAAATGTTTTCCCATAGATATCACTTATTTTACAGCCTTCTCGTTTTTCAGGGACAAGGACAATATCATATTTTTGATAAAATTCAACTTTTCCGGGATAAACATGATCTGCGTATGTTTTAATAATTTTATCTCGATCTGAATCCATATTCTCCCCTTAACCAATATATTTCTAGCGTTACTGATTTTTTAAATGGTACAAATGTTTGCCTTTCAATGCAATCATTTTAAATTTTGAAACGATTTCAATTAGGAACTCCGGACAATATTGATTGCACAAAATAGCGACCTGTGGTAATGCAATTTTTTAGACAATAAAAATACTATAGTGTTTTAGTAAATCTAAATCACGACACTTAACATTTTTCAAGAGAACAAGGAGGAAATATGGGAACCAAGGAAGAACTGGAAGAAAAAGCTGAGGAGTGTGATGCTCCGGAAGAATATATTGCTGTGGCAAAAGAAATTGTGGACGACTTTTCTGATAAAGAGTGGGCTTCCGAGCTTTTAGAAGAAGGTGCCGGCTGGGCCGAAACCTTTGAAGACTCAGTCGCATATGCCAAGGCCAGCTTCGATCTGCTCCAGGATGCAGAAGCCGCCGCTTCCCTTTTGGAACAGGGTAAAAATCTGTGCACTTCAACAGAGGATTATTTAAAACTTGCTGCCGCTGCACTGGAGCTTAAGCTTGAAGATGTGTCCAAAGATATCATCGGTGCTGCCAGCACAAAATGTACCAAAGTAACTGATTTTCTAGAGTTAAGCGATCATATCGCCACCGTTCTTAAAGACAACGAACTTGCCGAACAAACCATTGATAAGGCATTTGAAAAATGCAAAAAAGCTGATGATTACGTATTGTTTGCAAAGTCTGTCCTGGACATGTTCAAAGACAAGGACCGGGCCAAAAATGTGTATGAAAAAGCAATGGAAAAGGCTTCAAAAGCTGATGATTTTATCGTCCTTGCAGCCGGTGTTGCGACTGACCTCCAAGACAATGATCTTGCCCGGAAAATTTATGAAAGTGCCCTGGCTTCCCTTGAATCCGGAGATGAGCTGCTCAAATTTGCCCAGACTGTAAAAGAGCAGCTGGATGATGCTGATTTTTTAATGTCGGTTTATCAAAAAGCAGAAACTGTTTTTGAAAATTTTTCAGACTACCTGAAACTGGCCAAAGCTGCATTTGAGAATACAGGGGATACAGCCTTTGCCTCAGCAGTTTATCAGAAAGCTGCTGCCACAAATCCGGACTGCAGCCAACTGGTTGATCTGGCCATTGCCCTGGCAAAAGATCTCAAAGACACGGATGCAGCTGTTCAAGTTCTCAAACAGGCCGAAGAGGCTGTGAAAAACAATGCAGACTTTATTAAAACCGCCCAGGCTATCCAGGACATCGTCACAGATGACGAAACCTGGACATCAGCAATTTCCTTCCAGCTTGCAAAACGGGAGGAATTCAAAGCTTTGTATGCAGATTTTATTTTGAGAGAACAAGAAAATAAAACCTGTTTTCCCATGCGGACACTGGCTCATGAGGCATTTGAAAAAACGGGTGATACGTATTATTCTGCCAAACTTTACAAACTTACAGAATCACTTACT
>QMMT01000277.1 GCA_003647385.1 Deltaproteobacteria bacterium | reverse complement strand
TTTTTGCCGGCGATTATTTCCTATATTGCTTTGGTATACATTGTTCATCTTGAGGCCTGTAAAATGGGGCTTGAGGGCATGGAAAGAAAGGTGACCAAAACCCTTGCCGCAAAACTGCTTTCTTTTGTTATGACCATTTTAGGGATTATCATCATCGGTGGTGCCACCTATTACGGTCTTGGCTGGATTAAGGGTGTAGCGGGGGATGCCACCATTTATGTGGTCTCCGTCTTGCTTGCTGTCGCTTATTTTGCATTGATATGGTATGCCTGCAGGGTTCCGGAACTTGAAAGCTCCCATGAAATAAATGAATTGCCTGATCTAAAAGAAACCGCCCAGGCTGGATATTATTTCTTGCTCCCGGTCGTTGTTCTGATGTGGTGTTTGACAGTGGAACGCCTTTCGCCATCCCTGTCTGCATACTGGGCAACCATGCTGCTGATGGTCATTGTGCTGACCCAGCGTCCTCTAAAAGGCTTTATCAGAAAAGCCAGCGGGGATGATTTTTCATTTAAAAAAGGGTCTAATGAGTTTATAGACGGTCTTGTATCCGGTGGCAGAAATATGATCGGGATCGGTGTGGCAACGGCTGCCGCCGGCATTGTCGTCGGAACAGTGACCCTGACCGGTATCGGTCTTGTCATGACGGAGTTTGTGGAGTTTATTTCCGGTGGAAACCTGATGCTGATATTGTTGTTTACGGCAGTCATCAGCCTGATTCTTGGCATGGGACTTCCCACAACAGCCAATTACATTGTTGTATCAACATTGATGGCACCGGTTATTGTTGATCTTGGTGCGCAAAACGGGTTGATCGTCCCCCTGATCGCTGTCCATCTTTTTGTATTTTATTTTGGTATTTTGGCGGATGATACACCGCCTGTGGGGCTGGCTGCCTTTGCAGCCGCAGGGATATCCGGCGGTGATCCGATCCGTACGGGTATCCAGGGTTTTACCTATGATATCAGAACCGCAATTTTACCGTTCATGTTTATCTTTAATACCGAGCTTTTGATGATCGGGGTCGACTCCTGGTTTCATCTGGTTGTTGTGGTCGTTACTGCTGTGATTGGCATGCTGGTATTTGCCGCAGCCACCCAGGGTTTTTTCTTAACAAAGAGCCGTTTTTATGAAACCATTGCCCTGCTGCTGGTGACCTTTGTTTTGTTTCGTCCCGGATTTATCTGGGACAAGATTTATCCGCCCTTTGAGGAAAAGCCGGGGACCCAATTGGTTCAGATTGTTGAAACCATGGAGCCGGGTTCCATGCTTCGTTTGAAAATCAAAGGTGAAACCATGATGGGAAAAGAATACACCAAATCCATGATGCTGCCTGTGGGCAGTGCCACATCAGGCGTTGAACGACTCAATGAGATTGGATTTGAGATCAGGACCGAAGATGAGAAGATCCTGATTGACAATGTGATGTTTGGCAGCAATGCAGAAAAGATGGGTATTGATTTTGACCAGGAGATTTTAATGTTGAAAATACCGTCTGAAAGACTGCCCAAACAATTGATGTATTTCCCGGCACTGGCCCTGCTTGCTTTGATTTACTTTGTGCAGAGAAAAAGAAGGGATGCAGTCGTCTGATTTTTGTTTAGTTTACAGGAGAGACCTATGTTTAAAAAAATATTGGTACCCATTGATGTTGAGTATCCAAGAACATCAAAGGCGGTCTATGATAATGCAGCAGATATTGCAAAATTAAGTGGTGCCGACATTCTTCTGGTCAGTGTAAGGCCGGGATTCGGTATGCCCATAGTAGCTTCTTATGTAACAGATGAAATGAAAAAAGAGGCTAAAAAAGAATTCATAGATGCTTTAAATAAATTCACGGATAAAAATTGTGGGGAAAATGTTTCCTCTAAAGTCCTGGTGGGAAAGCACTATGATGCGATTCTGGAAATGGCAGATAAATGGGGGGCGGATCTGATTGTGGTTTATCATAACCACCGGCGCGATATTAATGAGGCGTTTTCCCAGAACTGTGCCCAGAAAATCGTTAAAAAGGCCAATTGTTCCGTCTTGCGATTACGGAATGTGTTGAATTGATTTTTATCTATAACAAACACCAAAGCTTTGGCCACACACAAAATGCGTGTGTGGCTGAAGCCTTTTTGTAAATTTTATTTAAATTACCTATTATTTCAGGGAGAACTATGATGATCACCCGCAAAATTATAAAATCAATTTGGGCAACCCTGGCCATACTCTTAACTTTAAGTTTTTATTTAGGTCCTGCCACAGCCTTTGATGTTTTTTTAGGTACGAATGAACGTGGGAGTTTTTCTCATTATAGCGGCCGCGTGCTTGAAAGACTTATCAACAAGGAAGTTAAGGGTATCAACTGCAAGGTTGTACCGGGGTCCGGGGATATTCACAATCTTACAAATCTTTCGCAGGGATCTCTGGATATTGCTTTGATCGATTCAAAGATGCTGTATGATGCCATAAATAAAACAGGAAATTTCAAGTTCCTTGATATCAATTATCAAAATTTAAGTATTATAGCCCCTCTTTATGATGTGCCAATCACTCTTATTGTGGGCAACAATACAAATATCAAGACTCTTTCGGATCTCAAGGGTAAACGGATAAATATCGGTGCTCCACTCTCTTCCCAGAACCTTTTTTTTGACACGATTTTAAAGGCAAAGGCCTGGTCAAAGAAAGATTTCAGCCTGGTGGCGGAAATTTCAGATTCCCAGTCCCAGGATACCATGGCTTTTTGTTATGGTGACATCGATGCAATGATCCATATTGGAGTGCATCCTGATCCGTCTTTGAAGCAGCTGTCCAGGTTGTGTAACGCCAAAATAATAGATATGAACGATAATGATATTGCAAAATTAGTTCATCAGCACCCCGCTTTTTCAAAATTTATCCTGCTGGCGGGGGATTATCCCTCCCAGACAAAGGATATTATAACGTTTGGAACCCAGACCCTGGTGGTGGCATCACAGGATCTTGATGAAGAAACCGTCTACACCATCCTTGATGCCCTGTACTCAAACCGTGAAAGGCTGTCCAATGCTCACCCTGCATTGGCTTTAAAAAAACCGGAAGAAATAAGCCGGGTTGGCATCAAACTGCATGCAGGAGCACTTAAGTATTTTTCAGGAAAGTAAATTAAGATGATTGGATGAGGCTTTTATATTTTCAGCCGGTTAATATGGGATAAGATGGCATTCTGGAGTTCATTTTTTACTGCCATCATTATATCCGGATAAATATTGCCTTTTATTTCATCCATATACACCTTGGATATTTCTGTTGGAAGAACAAGAACTTTTTTGTCCAGGCTGGACATACGCCTGCAAAACTCTGCCTTGCCTGAAAACACATGGTTTTCCGCCACTATCGTCTTTATACCGGGTAAAGATATGCTGCCCAGCTGTTCCAGCCATAATTCTATGACCCTTTCCCATTTTGATTTGTCCAAAAGAGCTGTTCCAAGATTGAAAACAGGAGGAGATTTGATCCCTTTGGCCTGTTGGCGTGAAATATTATAGGAGTGGATATCGTATATAATGCAGACACCAAAACGATCCAGTATAGACTCAATACAGGTTTCCATGAACCGATAAAAAGAGTCATAATTTTTTAAACTTTTGAGGTTCATTTCAGGGGTTGGCAAAGTTTCGTACACCCGGGTGCCCCAGAATCTTTCAGGCGTAAGCGGCAGTGCCAGATCCCGGGAACGGTTGAGATCATAAACTGCCCGTGATTCAAGAGCCCAAACGGCATTGCCTAGTCCCTTTATCATCAAGTCAGTGCCTGTATCTTCTTCAAATTTTCGTTGACCGGAATCAAGTGCCATATGGCAAAGCAGTTCTTCTCTGACATGATGCCCCGCATGGATGGCAACGGCAATAAATGGAAGGGAAAAATCAAGGTGATACGCAAATCCGCCTGAAGGGTTTGTTCCTGCTATTTTTTTTGTTTTAACCATGGTGTATATTATTCAATGTTGTAACGTGCCAGGGCAGAGGTGACAATATGGTCAATGAGTTTTTGATACTCTTCTGTGGAACCGCCGGGACAAGGATAATGCATGGAAAATATTTGGGGGCTCCAGCTTTTAACGGGTTTTAAACCGGGTATCCCGTTCACCTCAATGATTTTGGGGTTGCCATTGGCATCAAGGCGCATGTCAGCCCTGACATGATCCAGACAGTTTAATGCATCTGTGGCCTGACGGCAAAGCTCAATCAGTTCTTCTTTTTTTTGGGTAACAGGGTATATCTTTGTGACACCCACTCCTCTTAAATCAGCTCTCAGAATGGGATA
>QMMT01000276.1 GCA_003647385.1 Deltaproteobacteria bacterium | reverse complement strand
TACATAATTTCAACAACCAAATGAACCAGGCAAGCCGGTTATTTGGGATGTTCACAACATCGAAGTGGTTAACAGAGGATGACTTTAACATGATAAATGATGAAACAATATTTTAATGGCAAATTTTTATCTTTCTGTGCTATTTAATTACAATATTGATGATAGCAGAAATCTAAATAGGTAAAGAAACTGTGACTGAAAACAAACTAATTGAAATTTATCAGACCGATGACGGGCAAACACAGATTCAAGTGCGTTTGGAGCAGGACACTCTTTGGTTATCTCAGACACAGATGGCAGAACTCTTTGATAAGGACTCAGACACCATCGGTTTACATTTGAAAAATATTTATAAATCTGATGAGTTGGAAAAATCGGCAACTACCGAGGAATCCTCGGTAGTTCGTCAAGAAGGTAAACGTCAAGTTCGCCGGAAGATTATGTTTTACAACCTGGATGCCATCATTTCAGTTGGGTACAGGGTTAATTCCAAAAAGGGAACCCAATTCCGAATATGGGCTACACAGCGTCTAAAAGAATACCTTGTTAAGGGATACAGTATAAATCAACAACGCTTTGAAAAAAATGCTGTCGAGCTTCAGCAGGCAATGGCATTAATTCAAAAAACAGCGCAGTCTCCATCTATGGCAACCGACATGGGACGAGGATTAGTGGATATCCTCAGTCGCTACACACAGACCTTCCTCTGGCTGCAACGGTACGATGAGGATTTGCTGGAAGAACCAGAAGGTCAATCGGGTGGAAGATTAGCAACGCCGGAAGATGCCATGGCATCTATTAGTGAACTCAAAGAACAATTGAAATCCAAAGGTGAGGCCTCTGACCTGTTCGCAAATTCATCCCGTGCCGATAGTTTAGCTGCCATATTTGGTAATCTTGATCAAAGTGTATTTGGTGAACCAGCTTACCCTACTATTGAAAGTAAAGCCGCACATTTACTCTATTTTGTAGTGAAAAATCATCCTTTCACTGACGGAAACAAACGAAGTGGTGCTTTCTTATTTGTAGATTTTTTACATCGAAATAACCGTCTATTGAATGAGAATGGCCAGCCTGTGATCAATGAAACTGGTCTGGCGGCACTCACACTTCTGGTTGCTGAGTCCGATCCGAAACAAAAAGACACCTTAATTAAATTGATAATGAATCTGTTGAGCAAAATGAACTAAGCAGCCAAGAACAGATTCAATAAGGTTTTTATTTCAACAACGGAAATGCTGACGGATAAACCGCAGATTTAGGTAGTGGAACAGTGCATTCCGATACCATGAATAAGGCGATCAATAAATCATGTCAAATTCACGAACAGGCCGACAAAAATATTATAATATCTTTTCTCATTTTTATGACCTGTTTATAAAACTGCATTCCCATAATTATGGAGAAGAGACTCGCAAATTCCTGGTAGATTCAGCTCAATTGGAAGAGAAGGCTCACCCCAGGGTATTGGATATATGCTGCGGTACAGGGTCGGTTGTGCTGGCGTTTGCCAGAAAATCCCCTGATATTCAGTCCGTTGGATATGATTTTTCCCTTGGCATGTTGCATAAGGCAAAGGAGAAGGATTTATCCGGTCAAACTCTTTTTATTAACGGTGATGCGGCAAGGTTGTCCTTTGTTGATGATTGTTTTGATGTTGTCTGCTGCTCCCATGCATTATATGAGTTGAAAAACCAGGTGAGGACAAGGGCGCTTTTAGAAATGAAACGGGTGGTAAAACCAAACGGGCTGGTATTGATTATGGAGCATGAAGTTCCGCGGAAACGATTCATAAAAATGCTATTTTATATACGGATGCTGTCAATGGGACCAAAGGATTCCCGGGAATTCGTAAAACAGGGTATTGCACCATTTAAAAAAAATTTTGCCAATGTCACCTTGTCACACACTATATCAGGTAAAAGCAAATTAATCATTTGCCGCAAAGAATAAAGAAAATCAGCAGTGCAGGCAGGCAAGGCCATTTCTTTTTCCTATTAAAATTTTTCTTGAAAAAGGATCATTGATCCTCTCCCCAGAAAACGAACAATAAAACGATTTTGTTCAGGATGCTGATACAAACCTTGATTGACTTTTCTATCCGGGGTAAAATTTGTGGTTCAAAAATATGTTGAATCGGGTGAGGTATTCAAACAATGACGTTCGTTCATGTTGTTAAGGCGAAAGAATGTATATAATTGGAATGCAAATGGTCATTACTTTAGAGGGTTGACTATGGATTATATCAAAAAACCGGTATTCCTGTATTCCCGGGAGCTTGAAGAGTACAGTTACCCGCCGGAGTCCCTGTTTAGCACCCAGCGAGCCGGGAAAACACGGGAACTTTTGATGTCACTGGGCCTGTTGGGAGACGGTTGCGGCACGGAGACCGTGCCGGTACCTGCTACAAAAGTGGATCTGGAAAGATTTCACTCGGTAAAATACCTGGATGCTTTGCAGCAGGCCGCTGATGGGAAACTGACCCAACAAGGCCGCAACATGGGATTTGGAACGCCCGATTGCCCCGTGTTCAAGGACATGTTTAACTATGCTCGCTGGGCTTGTGGCGCCACCTTGACCGGGGCGAATCTGATATTATCCGGTGAAACAGATATTGTATTTAACCCATCCGGTGGGTTTCACCATGCGGGGGCTGAAAAGGCTTCAGGATTCTGCTACATTAATGACCTGGCACTGGCGTGCATGCGATTTTCGGATAGTGGTAAAAAAGTTGTGTACCTGGATATCGATGCGCACCACGGAGACGGTGTGCAGGAGGCCTTCTATGCAACCGATGCGGTGCTTGTAATTTCCCTCCACGAAAGCGGGAAAACCCTGTGGCCCTGGGGCGGATTTGAAGACGAAATCGGCGCAGGGGCCGGAAAAGGTTTTAATGTCAATGTGCCCTTGCCTCTCGGGATCTGTGATGATGCTTATCTCAAGGTGTTTAACGAAACGGTCATTCCTTTAATTACCGCCTATGTCCCGGATATTATTGCCCTGCAGCTGGGAATGGATGCCCTGGCCGGTGATGCCCTGGCACATCTGGAACTGACCAACAATGCCCACGCCGAAATTATCGACCGGCTGTTGCGGTTCAATACGCCGATACTCGCCACCGGCGGTGGTGGATATCATGTTGACAATACGGTAAGGGGATGGGCGCTTGCCTGGAAAGTCATGTGCGGCCAGGAAGATGAAGACGACTTTACCCTGGGTATGGGCGGGGTCATGCTGCAGAGCACGGAATGGTCCGGCGGACTCCGGGACCGCATACTTCCGGCGGATGAACCACACTGCGAATCCGTCGAAAGCGAGATTCGTCAAACAATGGATTATTTAACCGGTAATGTATTTAAGTATCACGGCATATGACGTATTCTAAAAGTGCAAATCTAAAATCGAAGTCTGGCTCAGATGCCGGGAAACGGGGCTGCGGGCGGCAGTGCGATCCATATCGGTATCTTGACCTCCATTATACTTGGCGGCTCAAGCCTGACCCAATTGCTCTTTGCACCCTTCATCAGCAATTACCCCTACAAAAGAAAGTTTCTGCTGATAGGAATCAATGCGCAGATACTTTCACTGATTTCATTGGGCAGCTCGATATTATAATTTCATGGGTTGAAGAATTGTTAAGTAAATCGGATAGAGAATCAGATTAACGGTTGCCCTTTGACAGAAAAAAACTCAACAAAAAACATGCTACGGGTGAAACCGTAGATGTTCAAAATTCACAAAGCAGTTTCATAAAGTCATAACAACAAAATCCTTTTGTATTTTTTTGTAGGGTAGCTGAAACTATAACCATGACAGTTTTTTTCTTGACACGTTTGAACTTCAAAAGATAAATTGACATTTAAATAAAGTGAAATATTAAAATTTGACGGCATTCAGCCATTTGCAGCTCCAATGCCCCCTGAAGAGCATACAATAAAAGCTCCAGCCATTTTAGATTTATATTCAAAACTGGCAAAATGGTTTAAAAAATTTGGATATGAGGTAATATAAACCAAAACAAAGTGATTAAAAACACATGAAAACTACAGTTAGCAATTACAAAAATGATAAATATTACCCACGTGTGGTTAAAGCTGTAAAAGAGTTATTGTCTCATTCTGAGGTTGTCGCTCCAGCTGATGTAATAATAAGGATGGGTAATCTATCAAAGCAAAATTATGACTCTTGGAAAAAAGGACAAGTATCGTATTTAGAAAAAGTATTTGAAGGCAATTTATCTAAAGCAAACAGAATCCAGCAAATTATCAAGTTTCATGCACACGATCTCAATATGAAACCAAGCCATACTG
>QMMT01000275.1 GCA_003647385.1 Deltaproteobacteria bacterium | reverse complement strand
GGTATATATTGTTTTGATAAAAAACTTCTCATGTCTGTAATTGATGAAATAAAACCTGACAATAACCAGGCTGAATACTATTTGACGGATGTTATTGAGATAGCACAAAAGAGACATGAAAAAATACTGGTGGTTACTATGGATGATCCAAACCAGGTTATAGGTGTTAATACGCTTGATGAACTTGAAAAAGCCGGACGTCTGATCCAAAAGTCTGGCAAATGAATTGCCTTGACTTTATGAAATATTTTGAATTATACTTAACCTTAATACGCTTTATGAAAGTATGAAATTGGGTAATAAATTTATTAAAAAAAAGTTTGATGATATCGATGAAAGAATCGATTTTATGATAGAATTTTGCCATACGCTTCAGTTGGAAAATAAGGAGTTGTTGTTGAAAATTAAGGGTCTTGAAGAAGAAATTGATAAGAAAAATGAAACAGGGAAACAATTTTCAGAGCAAGAGGCCTTGATTCAAAATAAAATGGATGGACTTTTGAAGAAATTAAATGTTTTTTCAAATGAAGGTCCGGATGAATATCACTCAAACGTGTAACCAACGCTATTTAAAGAAAAAGGGATTTCTTTGGATGAAATTGTTGTAATTGATCTTTTTGGAGAGGAGTTTAGATTTAAACCTGATAATCAGGTTAAAAATCCAAACCAAGTTGCACAATATTTAAAAAAATATATAAAGGAAGCGGAAGGATTGTTTCAAAACAAGACTTCAGGGAAAAATAAAATTGCAATATTGTTGTTAGCTGCTATGAATTTGTCAAAGGATTTTCATGAACTTAAATTGCAGCATTCTGAACTCGAAAAAGAGATAGACAAAAAGATTTCATCATTGGTAGAAAAAATTGATAAAGGAATTTAAAAAAACTTGAGAAGTGTTAATTAATATAAACTTTTACCCCTGCAATGTGCGTGATTGTAAGACAGTCTTTGTCCTAACGCATATAAAAAGGGAGTCCACACTTTTACTGGTGTGCTATGTTCCTCTAAGGTAAGGAAAAGCCTAAAGGTAATATTGGACTGCCCACCTTTTGAACCTTTGGTTCAAAGCCTTAACAAGCAACACGGCAGTTTGTGGGGGTAATTGTAATAATTAATAAGTCTTTAATTTTTGTCCTCCCCTTTAATCTTTACTTCATTTCATATTTTTATAACCGTATTTTACAAAGGCAAACCCTTGTAAAAATACGGTGCAAAATTAGACAATTACAACATGATGTGTTGATATTAATATAATTTAGGAGAATTATTTAATGGAATATACGGCTATACTCTCATCTATTGCTGCAGTTTTGTTGGGATTGGGAGTGGTTGCCTTTTTTATTTTTAAGAAAAAGGCGATTCAGGAGAATCAGAATATTGAAGAAGAGCATATACGTTTAATCAAAGAGGCTAAGACTAAAGCGGCAACGTTGCTGAAAGAAGCCAGGTTGGAAGCAAAATCCAGACTTTTGGAAATGAAGAGTGATTTTGATTCTGAAACTGAAGAAACCCGTTCTGAATTGAAAAAAGAAGAAAGAAGGCTGTCCAAAAAAAGTGAAAAACTTGATAAGCAGGAAGATCAGTCATCAAAAAGAGAAGTAAATGTGCAAAGAAAAGAAAATGAAGTACAAAAAAAACTGGATTCTGCCGTCAAAAAGGAAAATCATTACTCAGAGTTGTTAGAAAAAACGAAGAAAGAACTTGAAAAAGTTTCCGGACTTACACTGGATGAAGCAAAGGACCTTCTTTTAAAGGTCATGGAAGAAGAAGCCAAACATGAAGGGGCTAAGTTAATCAAAAAAATCACCAGTGAAGCACGTGAGAATGCAGACAAGGAAGCCAAAAAGATCATTTCAACCGCCATTCAAAGATATGCCGGTGAATATGTGGCAGAACGGACCGTCTCCGTTGTTCATCTTCCAGGAGATGAAATGAAAGGAAGAATTATTGGCCGTGAAGGAAGAAATATCAGGGCACTTGAGGCTGCCACAGGGATTGACTTGATTATTGATGATACACCGGAAGCAGTTATATTATCAGGATTTAATCCGATTCGAAGAGAAGTTGCCAGGCTTTCACTTGAAAAATTAATATCTGACGGTAGAATTCATCCTGCACGTATTGAAGATGTGGTTGAACGTGCAACGGAAGAAGTAGACTTAGCCATTAAAGAAGCCGGGGAACAGGCAGCTTTTGATCTAGGTGCCCATGGAATTGATCCTGAGCTGATCAAGGTGCTTGGTAAATTAAAGTTTAGAACCAGTTATGCACAGAATGTGTTACAGCATTCTGTTGAAGTGGCTTTTTTGTCCGGTGCAATTGCTGCGGAACTTGGGCTTGATATTAAATTGTCCAAACGCATGGGATTGTTACATGATATTGGAAAAGCAGTCGATCATGAGGTGGATGGTGCTCATGCCATCATTGGTGCAAAGCTTGCCAAAAAATATGGTGAGATTGAAAGTGTGGTAAACGCCATTGCGGCCCATCACGAAGATCAAATGCCGGAATCAGTCTATGATTATATTGTTCAGGCAGCTGATGCATTGTCTGGTGCACGGCCGGGGGCCAGAAAAGAGAGTCTGGAAAATTATATCAAACGGTTGGAGGATTTGGAAAATATAGCCAATTCTTTTAACGGGGTTGTCAATACGTATGCAATACAGGCTGGACGTGAAATTCGTGTTATAGCAGAGAGTGAAAAGATTACCGATGAAAGTGCTGTGATTCTATCCCGCGACATTGCCCGGCAAATTGAAGAGAATTTAACATTTCCAGGTCAGGTTAAGGTCGTTGTTATTCGGGAAACAAGGGCAGTGGAATACACTAAAAAATAAAGGCTAAAAGCGTATGAGTGTTCTGTCGGTATTAAAAGAACGGGGTTTTATTGAAGATCTTACCCATACTGATGAATTGGAAGATTATTTAAGCAATAACAGGGCAACTTGCTATATTGGGTTTGACCCGACTGCAGCAAGTCTCCATGTCGGAAGCCTCGTCTGTATAATGGCTTTGGCACATATGCAAAGACATGGGCACAGACCTATTGCGCTGGTGGGTGGTGGAACAGGTTTAATCGGGGATCCGTCCGGGAAAACTGAGCTGCGTAAAGTTATTACACAGGAACAGATTGATGAGAATAAAGAAGGCATCAGGACTCAGTTGGCCCGATTTCTTGATTTTTCAGATGATAAAGCACTGCTTTTGGATAATGCAAAATGGCTCACACAACTTGAATATATCCCGTTTTTAAGAGATATTGGCAGGCATTTTTCTGTCAACCGCATGATTAAGGCTGAAAGCTATAAAGCACGGATAGATTCCGAGGATGGGTTAACGTTTATTGAGTTTAATTATATGCTGCTTCAGGCGTATGATTTCATGCAGCTTGCTAAATCATACGATTGTTTTCTACAGATGGGGGGATCAGATCAATGGGGTAATATTGTTGCCGGTATTGATTTGACTCGAAGGACATTGGGAAAACAGGCCTTTGGAATTACCTTTCCTTTAATTACCACTGCAAGCGGCATAAAAATGGGAAAAACACATAAGGGAGCTGTCTGGCTTGATGCGCAAAGATTTTCTCCCTATGAATATTACCAGTTCTGGGTCAATGCTGATGACGCTGATATTGCCCGATTTCTTGCTTTGTTTACCTTTCTTTCCATGGAAGAAATTGATCAGATAAAAAATCTTGAAGGTGCTGAGTTAAATAAAGCCAAGATAATTTTAGCCTATGAAGCTTGCAAAATATGTCATGGAGAAGATGAGGCGGTCAAAGCCTTGAAAGCATCCGTGTCGATGTTTGGATCTATAGAAATATCTAAAGAACTTTTACCGGGCAGCACTATTCCAAGAGGGAAGCATTCGGCTGTCAATGAGAAGTCCGTACCATCCTCATCCTATAATAAAGATGATCTCATCGGGAAGACTCCTGTAGTAGACTTATTCCTGGAAACCGGGTTGTGTAATTCCAAATCAGATGCAAGACGGCTGATTAAACAGGGTGGAGGCTATATTAATGGTAGCAGGATAGCAGCCTTTGACCAAATAATCTTAGAAGATGATGTTAAAGAAAATGAAATTCTGTTGAGAGCCGGAAAGAAAAAATACCATAAAATTATTTTAAATTAGTCTTAAAAAATAATTGACAAAATAAGATACCACGTGTATATTACTTTGGTTTTGTCGATCACTTTAGAATTGATCACAAAATGTAAGTTTGATCTTTGAAAATTGGTCAGTGAGAAATTTTAAAGCGAAGTCTTAAAGCAAGACTTTAAAGAGTTTAGAAGTATAAGGATTATAACTGGAGAGTTTGATCCTGGCTCAGAATGAACGCTG
>QMMT01000274.1 GCA_003647385.1 Deltaproteobacteria bacterium | reverse complement strand
TTCTTTAGAGCCTGTCAAAAGAGGATATGCTGTCAGGGCCCTGATGAATGAAAACTGTTTTGACTGTAAGCTTTTGCCTGAAAACATTATGACAGATTATCATCAAATTGATATCTTTGATGGCTGGCATTTTATTGCAACTCCCATTTCAGACATGGCTTTGTCCTGCAAAAACCACAAAATATTAGCATAATTTATTTTGTGGCATGCTTATTGAATGAAAAGCTTAAAACGAAGTTGGCCGGATATGTGTAAATCAAATATGAATAAAGAACTTATGCTTAAAAAAAAATGTGACATAAATATTGCTCGGACCATTGACCTTGCACAGGAAATGATCAAGCTTGCACAAGCAGGTGACGAGCAGCGAGAAGACCCCGGGTGCGGTGTTCTTTATGGCATCTTGCTGGATTCCGGATACAGGCTTCTTAATCTTGCACAGAAAGAAAAGCATGCACATGTCCAAAAAGGCTGGTGGAACAATTCAATCAAAAAGGAGATAATTTAATGAAGACGTATGTTTGTTCAGTATGTGGGTATTCCCATAGTGGTGACGCGGCCCCGGAAAAATGCCCCAATTGTGGCGCAGCAGCAGAAAAATTTTCAGTACAGGAAGGTGATCTGGTATGGGCCGACGCCCATGTGATTGGTGTGGCAAAAGACGTTGATGCCGAAATTCTTCAGGGATTAAAAGATAATTTCATGGGTGAATGTACGGAAGTTGGCATGTACATCGCCATGAGCCGTCAGGCAGACCGTGAAGGTTATCCTGAAGTAGCCGAGGCTTATAAAAGAATTGCTTATGAAGAAGCGGATCATGCATCAAAATTTGCTGAGCTTTTAGGTGAAGTACTTGAATCCAACACAAAGGCCAACCTGACTGCCAGAGTTCTCGCTGAGAATGGTGCCTGCGCCGGGAAAAAAGCCATTGCCGTAAAAGCAAAAGAGCTTGGGTATGATGCCATCCATGATACCGTACATGAAATGTGTAAGGATGAGGCCCGTCATGGGATGGCATTTCAAGGACTGTTAAACCGATATTTCAAATAACAGAAAATCGTTGGTATCTTTGAAAACCCCTGTTGTTGATTTGAGCTGTTGTATCTTCTGTGAAATCTGTGTTGAACTGGCTCCCCATGCTTTTGTGATCAATGATGCTGATTTTGTTGAAGTACTTCACCTTGACGATTACTCAGATGAAGATATACATGAAGCCATAAAAAATTGTCCCAAAGACTGTATCACCTGGGAATAAATTTTTAACCCGAAGATTATTAATTAATCTTCGGGTTTGGCTTTATTCCTCCCCGAACATTCCCGCCTTTAGTCAGGTTCGATGACTATTTCATAAATCGGTAAAAAAACATTGCATCTGATACACAAATGTGTCATTTACTGGGTCAGCAACCCTAACAGACAATTGCCTTTTATATATGGAAAATGACACAATGACTGACCTGGCACAGCCCATACTTAACCATGACAATCTTAATTTTGTCCTGGACAGCCTGAAACTTGGAATAATCTGCCATACACCTGAAAGAATCATTACGCTTTTCAACAAAGAAGCAGAAAGGATTACCGGATATTTAAAAGAAGACGTAATTGGAAAAGACTGTCATATAGTTTTCCAATCACCTTTTTGTGGTGGGAAATGCTCTTTTTGTGACGGCCCGCCACAATTTCCTCTTGACACAAAAGAATACCCGTTAAACATCATTACAAAAGGTGGTTCCGCCCGCCAACTGGAAATGACCGTCTCTGCCATCATTGGCCATGACAATGATTTTAAGGGGGTAATTGCATCCTTTAGAGATGTAACCGAATCCTTTAACCTTTCTTTAAAAGCTGAAAACCTTTCAAGCTTTGCCGGTATCATCGGCAAAGACAAGTCAATGCAGGATATTTTCAGCCAGATCAGGGATGTTGCCCTCTATAATTATCCGGTCCATGTATCCGGCGATACGGGTACGGGAAAAGAACGGGTTGCCTATGCCATTCATGATATCAGCTCATATGGAACCGGTGCTTTTGTGCCTGTAAATTGTGGAGCCATTCCCGAAGGAATTGTGGAAAGTGAATTATTCGGACATGTCAAAGGGGCATTTTCAGGTGCTATAAAAGAAAGGAAAGGCAGATTTGAGTTAGCCCATAAGGGGACACTCCTGCTGGATGAAGTGGCAGAACTGCCGTTAAAAACCCAGGTGAAACTTTTAAGATTTTTACAGGAAGGCTCTTTTGAAAAGGTTGGTGGTGAAAAAAAAGTAAGTGTGGACGTCAGGATCATCAGCTCAACCAATAAAAACCTTAGAGATGAAGTAAAAACCGGCAGATTCAGGGAAGATCTTTTTTACAGACTCAATGTCATCCCCATTCATCTGCCTCCTTTAAGACAGCGCAAGAGTGATATACCCCTTTTAGCTGCCCACTTTTTAAAGGAAGCTGAACAGGAAAGCCCAAATGCGGTCCCACAACTTGCTGATGAAACCCTTAATGTCATGCTCGATTACCATTGGCCCGGGAATGTCAGAGAATTAAAAAATATGATCCAATTTTCCGTGGTACGATCCCGGGGGAAAAAAATACTGCCATCAGATCTGCCCATGGAAATCATCCAGGACAAAGATGTGACCTTTCGATTCTCAGGCAGACCCTATACCCCGCAGATCATTCCTGCCAGGGGCAAACTGAATATTGAATCGGTTAAGACTGCCATCAAAAAAACTGCCGGTAATAAATCCAAAGCCGCAAGAGTGCTAGGTGTTGGAAGAGCAACCCTTTACAGATTCCTTGCCCAGAATGAAGACATCAAGGATTATTCCGACCAATTTTGACCGGTTAATGTCAACTTTTTTTTATTTTCATCAAAACCGAACTCGATGGTCTTATCCTGGCTGAATTCTCCTTTAAGAATTACCATAGACAAAGGGTTTTCAATCTCCTGCTGGATCAGTCGCTTTAAGGGCCGCGCACCAAAGGTGGGATCATATCCTTTTTCTGCCAGGTAATCCATTGCCCTGTCATCCAGATGAATTTTCAGGCTGCGGGATTTGAGCCTTTGATTGAGTTCTTCAATCTGGATACCGGCAATCTGTTTTATATTCTCCATTGTCAATGTATGAAAAGTAATGATTTCATCAATCC
Organism: Deltaproteobacteria bacterium; assembly: GCA_003647385.1. GTDB lineage: Bacteria > Desulfobacterota > Desulfobacteria > Desulfobacterales > Desulfobacteraceae > Desulfobacula. The sequence goes on along the minus strand of QMMT01000274.1, from coordinate 1,203 downwards.
GGTTTAAAAATTCCGGCCTGAAAGCCTCTTTGAGTGCCCGGGCAATCCCCTGCTGAGCATTAGAATCTTCAAGCCCCTTGTTAATCCCCGTCTCCTGCAGGAATCTGGAACCCACATTGGATGTCATGATAATAATGGTATTTCGAAAATCAACGGTCCTGCCATGTCCGTCTGTCATCCTGCCGTCATCCAATACCTGAAGAAGGACATTGAATACGTCATGATGGGCTTTTTCAATCTCATCAAACAAAATCACCGAGTAAGGTCGTCTTCTGACTGCCTCTGTCAAAAACCCTCCCTCATCATACCCCACATATCCCGGAGGTGCACCAATAAGCCGGGCCACAGAATGTTTTTCCATATATTCCGACATATCCAGCCGGATCATATTCTTATCACTGTCAAAAATAAATTGGGCAAGAGATTTAGCCAGTTCGGTCTTTCCAACCCCTGTGGGCCCCATAAAGATAAAGGTACCTATGGGGCGATCTTCGGGTTGAAGACCTGATCTGGCACGCCTCACCGCATTAGATACGGCATCAATGGCATTTTGCTGGCCAATCACCTTTTTTTTAATACAATCTTCCATCCGGATCAGTTTTTCCTGCTCACCCTTAAGCATTTTTGATACGGGTATTCCTGTCCAGGTGGAGACAACTTCTGCCACATCCGACTCCTCCACATCTTCTTTGAGCATTCTTTTGTCCTGCTGAAGATCATTGAGTGCCTGTTTTTTGGCTGCAAGATCCCGTTGCAATTGTTCGATGGTGCCGTATCTGATCTGGGCCACCTTCTCCAGGTCCCCATTTCGCTCTGCCACATGGGCTTTGGTCTGAAACCTGTCCATATCCTCCCTGATACTGCCAATCTGTTGAATCAATTGTTTTTCACTGTCCCAGCGAAGCTTTAAGGGTCCAACCTCCTCTTTCATGATTGCAATATCTTTTTCAAGTTTTTCCAACCGTTCTATAGAAGCCTTGTCTTTTTCTTTCAGCAGGGCCTGACGTTCGATCTGTGCCTGGGTAATTTTTCTTAAGATTTCATCAATGGCCCTTGGCATGGAGTCAATCTCTATTCTCAGCCTGGAAGCACACTCATCAATCAGATCAACCGCCTTGTCCGGTAAAAACCGGTCTGCAATATACCGGTTGGAAAGGGTAGCAGCGGCCACGATAGCTGAATCTTTTATCCGTATCCCATGAT
>QMMT01000273.1 GCA_003647385.1 Deltaproteobacteria bacterium | reverse complement strand
GTTTTTTTAATTTGTCAAGCAGGGACAATAAATATTGTTGAAGATAAATATCAATGCTCGTGGTAACTTTATAACTCTCTTCGGGTGTGTCGATAAAAAAGATGTTTTTATCCGTATGGATAAAATGTGTATTACGGATGATAGTTGATAATTGAGTTGTTAATAACCGATTTGGTGTTTCATGGGTCTGGGGGTTTGTTTGTACCAGATTTTTGTTTTCAGATTTATGAAACGTATCATTATTTTCAGGCAGTTTGTTTTTAACAAAAAAGAAGCCTGTAGTCAGAAGTATCAGGATACAAAGTCCAATAGTGGCTTTTAATGTTTTTAAGAAAAGATCCTTTTTCTTTTTTTTTTCAATATAGTCTGACTGAAAATTTCGCCAGGAAGTTTCTTTCATCTTATCGAGTTCCCCGGTGTAATTTTTTTATCAAAACCAGACAGTACAAGTCTTTTTTTATGGCTTGCAGCAAGGATCATTCCCTGGGATATTTCTCCCATTAGCTTTGCTTCTTTTAAGTTGGCAACCACGATGACCTGCTTTCCGATAATTTCCTGGGGTGTATAATCTTTTGCAATTCCGGCTATCACCTGTCTTGTCTCGGCACCTATGTCTACTATAAGTTTTAAGAGTTTGTTGGATTTTTCAATTTTTTCAGCCTTTATGACGGTGCCGGATCTCAAATCGATTTTTGCAAAATCATCAATGGTAATTTCTTTTTTTAAAGCCGGTTTAAACGATTTGGTCTGTTTAACCGGTTCTTTGGACTTTGTTTTGTCTGTATCAATCCTTGGAAATAAAATATCCGGCTTGGCAATGACGGTTCCTTTTTGAATCTGCCCCCAGGAATCTATTTGTTTAAGCGTGTAAAACCCATTGTTTTCTTTTGCCATACAAAGAGTGTTTTGCATTTTTAAGGATGTTTGCGGCATGATGGGGTATATCAGGCAGGAGACAACCCTTAATCCCTCAATTAAATTATAGAGGACTGTTTCAAGGATGGGGATATTAACATCATCCTTGGCCAGTGCCCAGGGCTCATTTTTATCAATATATTTATTCATGGTACTGATAAATCGCCATATGGCTGTAATGCCTTTGTGAAATTCACAAAGTTCCATGGCCTGTTTGAATCCATCAATGGCTTTTTTTGCATCAGATGCCAGGCTAAGGTCCTTTTTTTTCTCGATTTCTGTATCTGGTCCTTTTACTTCACCTGCAAAATATCGATGGTTCATTGAAAGGACTCTTGAAAAAAGATTTCCAAGATCATTGGCAAGATCCGAATTGATTCTTGATACAATGGTCTCTTCTGTGAAATTAGCATCCAGACCAAAAACCATTTCCCTCATCAAAAAATATCTGAATTGATCCAGGCCGTATACATCTGTCACCTGAATGGGGTCTGTAACATTACCGACACTTTTTGACATTTTACTGCCCTTTACATTCCAGAACCCATGGACATTCAATCCATTATATATTTCGATCCCGGCGGCTTTCAGCATAATGGGCCAATAAATACCATGGGGCTTAATGATATCTTTTGCTACAAAATGGCGGGCACCGGACCAGAATTTTTTAAAAAGGTCTTCATCAGGGTATCCCAGTGCTGAAATATAATTTACAAGGGCATCAAACCAGACATAGGTGACATAATCTTTATCAAAGGGCAGGGTGATCCCCCAGGTCAGACGGGATTTTGGTCGGGAAATGCAGAGATCTTCCAACGGTTCTTTTAAAAATGAAAGAAGTTCGTTTTTGTATTGAGCAGGCCTTATAAAATCAGGATTGGTTTTAATGTGATTGATAAGCCATTCCTGGTATTTGCTCATTTTGAAAAAATAATTAGATTCTTTGATCACTTCGGGTGCAACCCCATGGTCCGGGCATTTGCCGTCGACAAGTTCCCTTTCCTGATAGAATCGTTCACATCCAAAACAATAAAGTCCTTCATAGCTTGAAAAATAGATATCTCCTGAATCGTAAATTTTAGAAAGAACAGATTCAACAACTTTAATATGATCCAAGTTAGTTGTTCTGACAAAATAATTGTTTTTAACATTTAAGACAGGCAACAGATCCTGAAAGAGTTGGCTGATTTCATCGGCATATTCTTTTGGTGTTGTCTTTTGTTTTTCAGCTGCCTGAACAATTTTATCTCCATGTTCGTCTGTTCCGGTCAAAAAAAAGGTTTCATATCCTTCCATTTGCTTGAACCGTGTTGCAACATCAGTTGCGATGGATGTATATGCATGCCCCAGATGGGGTTTTGCATTGACATAATATATGGGGGTTGTGAAAAATTGTTTTTTATCTGTCATTATTTCGTCGATCCCTTTTTTGAGTTAGAAAGCTGCCGTATGGATTTTTCTATTTCAGTATTATCCTCTAAACGAATCGTAATGCTTTCTTTTAACACATTCTGTCGAATAACTTTCCCTCTGCCTTCTTCTATTGTGATATTTTTCCCTAACTTGGGCATTTGGCGTTTCAGGTGTTTGTAAGTCTGGTTTTCAAAAGTGAGGCAGCACATTAATCTGCCGCAAACCCCGGAAATTTTGGTGGGATTCAATGATAACCCCTGTTCTTTTGCCATTTTGATGGAAACTGGTTCAAACGTATGCATAAATGAGGAGCAGCAAAGTTCCCTCCCACATTTCCCTATCCCGCCGCAATGTTTTGAAAGATTACGGATTCCAACCTGGCGCATTTCAATTCGAATACTAAAATTTTTTACCAGAAGTTTGATTAATTCTCTGAAATCAATCCTGCCGTCAGCTGTGTAAAAAAAAGTCAGCTTGTTTCGATCAAATGTACTCTCAACGCTGAACAGGTTCATGAGAAGACCTAAGTCATCAATGCATTGAATGCAATAATCAAAGGCTTTCTTTTCCAGCAGTTTTATTTCTTCTCTTTTCCGAAAGTCTTCTTCGGTCGCGATCCGGACAATCTGTTTTAGTTTTTTTCCAGTATGGTCGACTTCCGCGGGTGGTTTGGCAATGTTGCCAAATCCCAGACCCTGCTCAGTTTCTACGATGACAGGATCCCCTTCTTTCAGTACAAAAGCACTGGATTTGAAATCATATATTTTCCCTGCTGTTTTAAATTTAACACCAGCAACTTTAATCATAAATTAACTTTCCTTTTGTAGTAGCAATTTTAAGGAAAAAACGATCCAATGTTAGTCTTAATGAGCAGTTTGACGACAGCCTTTTTTCTGTTTCATAAAGGTTTTGGACCCAGTCACAAAATATTTTGCTTTCACGCATCTGACTAATATCTGTAAAAGTGTCAAAAAAATCAAGATTAACTATTCTTTTTGGATGAAGTTTAAAAATCATTAGATCACGGAAAAATGTTTTCATAATCGCCATAGCATCATCGATAATGTCGGGATTAAAATTTAACTTTTGTGACAGCATTAATCCCTTGGATATGCAATTTTCAGTGTCTGACGTAACCATGTCGGCAAGCGTTTTGAGCAGCCACTCTCTTTTTTTGATCCAGTCGACATCTTTTATCTCGTCCCCTAAATTCAAATACATCATTGCCTTTCTCAAATCAGAATCAGCTGTCCTTGATGCAATATGGGCGGACTGCCTGCCAACTTTGAAATCATGAACCAGACAGTGTTCAATGAGCTTGTCGGTTAATGGTTTAAATCTGATTTTTCGGCATCTTGAAATAATGGTTGGAAGCAGCAGAGATATCTTGTTGGCGATAAGGATAAAAAATGTTTTTTCAGGCGGCTCTTCAAGCATTTTTAGCAAAGCATTCTGGGCCTGTATATTCATTTTGTCTGCATTTAAAATTAACACCATCCTGAATTTGGCCTCATTGGGTTTAGAAGAGATGGCGGATCCCAATTTGCGAATCTGGGAGATAGAAATTATTTTTTTCCCTTTTAAGAGATTGATACAGAGAATATCCGGATGGCTGTCAGCATCTATTTTACGACATGACTTGCAATTGTTACACGCAAGACCTGTTCCTTTCAAACAATTACACCCCTTGGCAAAGAAAAATGCCGCTTCTTTTCTTCCTGTGTTCTCATTTCCAGAGAAAAGAAGGGCATTCGGGATTTTTTTTGCCTGAATGATATGTGTTAACTCAGGAAATATTTTAGCTTGGTGCTGCATTTGATCAAAATCAGACATAGTTTGATCAATACCCAATTTATTAATAATCTACCCGCTCCTTTAGCTCTTTTCCACATTTAAAAAATGGGAGTCGCTTGGGAGGAATGGTAACTTTTTGACCGGTTTTCGGGTTTCGGCCTGTGTAGCTTTTGTACTCTTTAATATGAAAACTGCAAAAGCCCCTTATTTCCACTCTCTCCCCTTCAACAAATG
>QMMT01000272.1 GCA_003647385.1 Deltaproteobacteria bacterium | reverse complement strand
GATGATAAATGGTTTTAGATTTGGAGTGAATCATCACGCCTGCCGGGTCAGGCTGGTTTTTTCTGCTGGCCTTTTTTATAGCCGAAGATAAGATATATCAACCAGCCCAGGATGGGAATGATGGCAATAAAATGCCAGATAATTTTGGTTTTGGTTGATCCGAAATCTTTAAGGATAATATCGATTAAGGCCAGCATGGTCAGGCCGAAAGATATGGCAAAAATGAGCAGGATATATAAAATGCTCTGGTCCATAAATATTTTTTTACTCTTTACCCTTTTAACTTGTCTGAAATTTTCAATAGGATATCAACATAGTAATTGCTGTGATTGTACCTGAACAGGACCTCATGTTGTTTCTGCCTTGCAATACCCGGTTTCCAGCCATGGTGTTTGAGGTAGTTGGCCACACTGAAAATGGCATCTGCATGGGTAAACAGATCGATTTCGCCATCATTGTCACCATCTTTGGCAAGCTTTAGGGCATTGGAAGGCATAAATTGGGGAATTCCCATGGCTCCGGCATATGATCCCTTGATGTTTTCCGGGGCTATCCCTTCTTGTGTTGTATATTTGATGAGTGCTTTGAGTTCCTCATATCCCCATTTTGACCGTTTCTCAACTTTTTTTAAAAAGACATCTTTTTTGGGTTTTTTCTTATCAGGGATAGAGTTCCAGATTCTTTCTCTCAATGTTTCATCTGTCAGAGCCGCCATAGTGGAAAGGGTGTTAATAACGGTTCGCTTTCCAAGATATGTTCCAAGCCGTGTTTCAACAAGCAAAATAGCAGTGATGATTGTTTTATCAACACCGTATATTTTTTGTGCCTGATCGAGTGCCACTTTATACTCGTTCATATAGTTTAAGGCGTTTGTAATGGATTTTTTTGATGTAAACTGGTCATAATTAAGACTTGACTCAGTATGAATGAAAAAACGGGAGACGCCTTCGGGATTAAAGAATACATTTTCGTTTGAAAACAGCTGTTCAATCTTATCTTTTTCAAACCCGTCATGGACCAGCTGCTGGATCAATTTTTCAAACTCAAGGCCTTTTTTTATTTCCTGACTTGATAAGGGGGGGGACCAAATAAAAAAAAAGATAAAAAAGAGGATAAAAAAGGTAACAAGTTTTGTGTGCATTGATGCCATCTTCATTTCCATGGGTCTTTTGTCCGCTCCCTTCTAATTTTAATCCAGTAATTACAATTTTTACTTCTTATATCTTATTTCTTTTTAGATTGCATTAAAAAAACGCTCGATCATTAAAATTTTTAATGATCGGGCGTTTATCTGGTCTGGATCTTTTAAACAGGTTTAGATGTCGTAATAAAGATAGAACTCATGGGGATGAGGGCGACTGATAACCGGTTTAACTTCATTTTCCATCTTATAATCAATCCAGTATTCAATAACATCTTTTGTAAACACATCACCTTTCAATAAAAAGTCATGGTCGTGCTTCAGAGCATCCAGTGCTTCTTCCAGGGAACCTGGGGCGGATTCCATTTCAGCAAGTTCTTCCGGGGGAAGATCATAAATGTTTTTATCCATGGGGTCACCCGGATCCATTTTATTCTGGATACCGTCGATCATGGCCATTGCGATGGCGGAAAATGCCATGTAACCGTTGCAGGAGGGATCAGGGGTCCTGAATTCAAGGCGTTTTGCCTTGGGTGATCCGGAATACATGGGCAGGCGGATGGCTGCACTTCTGTTCCTGCTGGAATAGGCAAGGTTGATGGGCGCTTCAAAGCCGGGAACCAGTCTTTTGTAGGAGTTGGTAGTGGGGTTTGTAATGGCACAAAGGGCTTTGCAGTGTTTCATGATACCGCCGATGGCATAAAGAGCATCCTGGGACATACCCGCATATTTGTTGCCTGCAAACAAGGGGTTACCGTCTTTCCAGAAACTCATATGAGTGTGCATGCCGCTTCCAGCGTCACCATACAATGGTTTGGGCATGAATGTCACGGTATGATCATGTTTAGCGGCAACATTCTTAAGGACATACTTGAACCATGCAAGGCTGTCGCCCATGGTTAACAAGGAGCCAAATCTAAGATCGATTTCAGAGTGACCTGCAGAAGCCGCTTCATGATGCTGGCATTCCATGGCAATCCCTAAGTCTTCTAAAGTCAGCATCATCTCTGTTCTCATGTCCTGGTATTTGTCAGTAGGAGGCAAAGGGAAATATCCCTGTTTTGGACGGATTTTGTAACCAAGGTTGGGCATTTCATCTACACCAGTGTTCCAGTGAGCTTCCGGAGAATCAATCTTGAAAAAGGATGCATTAGGTTCGGAAGAATACTGGATGTTGCTGAAAATGAAAAATTCAGGTTCAGGACCGACATAGATAGTATCACCAAGACCGGTGCTTTTGATGTATTGCTCGACTTTTTTGGCAATACCTCGTGGATCACGGCTATAGGCTTCCTGGGTGATGGGGTCATGAATGTTTCCGATGATGGCAAGAGTCGGAACTTTGAAAAATGGATCTATTTTAGCTGTTCCGGGCTCAGGGATAACAATCATGTCAGAGTTATCAATTTTCTGCCATGCTCTCATGCTTGATCCGTCAAATCCAAACCCGTCTTCAAAGGCGGATTCTGTGAATTCACAAATTGGGACACTGAAGTGCTGCCAAGTACCGATGAAGTCCATGTATCGGATATCAACGATTTTTATATTATTCTCTTTTGTCATTCCGACTACATCTTTGGGTGTCATTATACTTTCTCTTTTTTTATAGGGTTACTAAATAATTATGATAAAGTACTTCATCATACTTCTTGCTCTGGAGGGGGTCGGTGATTTGGTATTTACAATAAATTTTTAAAACCTGTCTCATGTTGATATTGTATTATCATATTTGCAAACCAAAATCATTCGAATAATTTTATCTTACAAAATCTGCTTTAAAAAAAGTTTTGTCCTATTGTGTTCAGGATTGGTAAAAAAATGTTCGGGTGATCCTTCTTCAACAATTCTTCCTTCATCCATAAAAATAACTCGATTGCCCACTTCCCTTGCAAATCCCATTTCATGGGTAACACAAACCATTGTCATGCCTTCTTTTGCAAGCGTTTTCATAACATCTAAGACTTCCCCGATCATTTCAGGATCAAGGGCGGATGTGGGTTCGTCAAAGAGCATGATCTTGGGGTCTGTTGACAGGGCTCTTGCAATGGCAACCCGCTGCTGCTGTCCGCCGGAAAGGTTTGAAGGATATGCCTGGGCCTTATCGGCAATACCCACTTTTTCAAGGAGCATCATGGCCTTTTCTTCACGTTCCTTTTTACCTCTTTTTCGAACCAGTTTCTGGGAAATAGTCACATTTTCAAGGATGGACAGATGGGGAAACAGATTAAAAGACTGGAACACCATCCCCATTTCAGCCCGAACCTTATTGATATCGGTTTTGGGATCAAAAATATCCACACCATCCACCAGGATCTGACCCTGCTCTGCTGTTTCCAGGCGATTCAGAGACCTTAAAAATGTACTCTTTCCTGAACCTGAAGGGCCTATCACCACCACGACTTCCCCTGCTTCGATTTTATTTGAAACATCCACAAGGGCTTTGACCTCATGGGGGACAAAAAATGTTTTATATATATTTTTTACTTCAATCATTTTGTCGCAGTCCTCCGTTCCAGATATTGAACAAACATGGAAAGTGTAAAAGTCATCAGCAGATATAGAACGGCACAGGCCATCCATAGCTCAAACACCTGAAGACTTGTGGTAATCCCTTCACGGGTGGCCTTGGTCAATTCCCTGATGGAAATCATACCCAACAGGGATGAATCCTTGATCAGGTTTATAAACTGGCCTGCCAATGGTGGCAGGATGGTTTTCAGCGCCTGGGGAAGGATAATATGGTACATACACTGGAAATAGGTCATACCGGCAGAACGAGCAGCTTCCACCTGACCTGTATGAATAGCCCCGATGCCTGCACGGACAATCTCCACCACATAGGCACCTGTAAAAACAGAAAGCGCTGCAATACCGTACCATTCAGGATTAAGCTTAGGGATTCCATTCATCATCAGAATTTTATTGATCGTGGTCCCTAAGACAAAATAGGCAATCATGATCTGGACCAGCAAAGGAGAGCCTCGAATAATTTCCACATAGGTAATGGCCGTCCATTTGAGCACCGGGGTATCCGATACTCGGGCCACACCTCCTATTATCCCAAGCAGAATTCCCAAAATGGTGGATATAAAACTAATTTTCAAAGTGATCCATAAACCAATTGCCATGAGACCCGGCTTCCAGCCGCCTTCATATTCAGCAAGTTTATCTCCGGGTGAGGTGAAATCGCCTTCATCAAAATCAAATGAGTCGGCAGGAAAAGTAAAG
>QMMT01000271.1 GCA_003647385.1 Deltaproteobacteria bacterium | reverse complement strand
TATATATATGGCTTGACAATTCAATTTTAATAATATATATATGTACTAAAATCTTGTAAGCGTATATATAATTATGAATTACATGAGAAAAAAACAAAAAAAAATAATTCGAGAACAATTGGATGACACCTTAAGTCGTTTTTCAACTATTGCCTCGGTAAACAGGCCCATGAAGGGATGGATTCGTGCCATCCGTGATGCTTTGGGCATGAATATGCGACAATTTGCCGAAAGGCTTGGAGTCAGCAAATCTCGAATCCCTCGCATAGAACACGATGAGATTACAGGAAGCCTTACTCTTAAAACCATGAATCGAGTTGCAGATAAACTTGATTGTGTTTTTGTTTATGGGTTTGTACCTCGGACAAGCTTAGACGATACTGTCAGAAAACAAGCCTCAATTATTGCTCAAAAACGAATGAACAGACTTATGCACACTATGAGTTTAGAAGCTCAAGGACTTTCATCTAAAAATGTTAAAAAAGCATTTAATAATATGGTGGAAGAAATAATTGATTCGCCTTCTATGTTGTGGGAGAAGGATAAATAATGATTGAGTATGATGATGGTGCTACCCCTCTCGATTATGACGAACTCAAAGGGCTTTTACCCACACATATTACAACCCGTGGCGAACTCGATTTTTTAGAAATGGAAAATATCAACCAAGCGATCATTTGGAGTGAAAATCTAAAAACTAATGACATTTTAAATATCGAATTTATTTGTAACCTTCACAAACAAATGTTTTCCAATGTCTGGAAATGGGCAGGAAAATTTAGAAAATCCAAAAAAAATATTGGAATCCCATATAGTCAAATTGCAGTGGAATTACAAACATTGTGTGATGATTCTCAAGCGTGGATAGAGTATGATACTTATCCTCCAGATGAATTCGCAGCCAGATTTCATCACAGGTTAGTCTTCATACATCCATTTTCAAACGGAAATGGTAGACATGCAAGACTTATGGCAGATTTAATTCTTGAAAAATTATTCACCACAGAAGTTTTCTCTTGGGGAGGAGAGAGTCTTGAGAGTCTTGCTAATCATAATAATGCCAGAAAAGAATATATTAAAGCTTTAAAAATGGCAGATGAGCATGATTATTCTCTGTTGCTTGAATTTGTTAGATCATGAAATTGAGAATCAATTATATCTTTTTGAATTCCAACAAAAAAAAGCACTTACACTCGCTTCGCTATGGCTGCTTTAGGAAGCATTCCATGGGTTGGTGGTTTTATAGCTGCCAGACGCTGATCATACGACCTCCTGATCTATAAAGATACCCGGCATGAAACCGCGGGGTCTGGGAATTAAGAACCTTTTAAAACAAGTAAAATGAAGTTAATTCCTTTTTTAAGGATAAGGAGCAAACCATGGGAATACCTAAAAATGAAAAGCCCCCGACATGGACAAAGACAATGAGTGATCTGAATACCTATATTGCTCAAGATTTTCTGGGAGGACCTAAAATACTGAAATTTGCCTGGGTTATAAATTTTCAGAAATCCGGTACATTTTTTTTTATCGCACTGCTGATGATGATCTATAAGAACTATTCTACGGCTGCTTATATTTATATGGCCCTTCACGGTAGTTACGGTTTTTGTTGGCTTATCAAGCATTTTGCATTCCCGGACCCGAATTGGGAAAAAAAAATTACTTTTGGAGGAGCTGTATTGAGCTTTTTAGTGGTGCTGGGTCCGTATTGGCTGTTTCCATTTCTTTTAATCTCAGGTGTATTGGGCCCTGATCATTCTGAGCCATCTAACTTTATGCTGATGTTTTGTGTCAGCCTGCATACGCTCGGAGTTGTGATCATGATGGCTTCTGACTGTCAAAAATATTTTACGCTCAAGTATCATAGCGGATTAATTGAAGAAGGAATGCTCAAATATATTCGACACCCCAATTACTTAGGGGAGATGATGCTGTATGGTTCATATGCGCTGCTTGTAAACCACTGGCTGCCATGGATAATATTGGCCTGGGTGTGGTCAGGGCTTTTTCTTGTCAATATGGTGATAAAAGAGGCTTCTATGTCTCGATATCCAGAATGGAACGCTTACAAAGCAAGGACAGGAATGTTGCTCCCGTGGAAACTGTTAATTCCACATAGTGGTTTAAAGAAAGATACATAAAATTCAATAACATTGGTCGACAAAGGAAATTGATCAACTTTAAAACTCTTTCCGAACAAACCGAATTTCAGTATAAACAGATCAAGCGTTAATCCAAATCGTTGAAAGACTTTATATTAATGATAGAGAAAGGGAAAAAATGAAGTATATCGGAGCCCATGTCAGTATCAGCGGAGGCGTAGAGAAAGCCCCTCAAAATGCAGAAAATATCCAAGCAAAGGCCTTTGCCATGTTCACTAGGAACCAGAGGCGGTGGACATCAAAACCCCTGACCGACAAAAATATCGCCAAATTCAAGGAGAACTGCAAAAGCACCGGATATGATCCCAAGCACATCCTCCCTCATGACGGTTATTTGATCAATCTCGGACACCCGGAGGAAGAAGCCCTCAAAAAATCAAGAATCACTTTTCTTGAAGAGATGCAGCGTTGTGAACAACTAGGCCTTCGATACCTGAACTTTCACCCGGGAAGTCACCTGAACAAAATAGATCCCGATCACTGCCTGGAACGAATCGCCGAATCCATCAATCAGACCCTGAACCAGACAAGCGGCATCACAGCAGTCATCGAAAACACCGCCGGCCAGGGAACCAATATGGGATATCGATTCGAACACCTGGCTCGGATCATTGGGAATGTCCAGGACAAGACCCGCATAGGGGTCTGTCTGGATACCTGTCATATTTATTCTGCCGGGTACGATATAAAGACAGGCAAGGCTTTTGAAAACACCCTCCAGGAATTTGATAATCTCGTGGGTATCAGCTACCTGAAAGCCATGCATCTAAACGATTCGAAAAAAATCTTTGGGAGCCGGGTAGACAGACACGAGAGTATCGGAAAAGGATCCCTGGGGCTTGAGCCTTTCAAATTCATCATGAACGACTCGCGCTTCGACCATATTCCCATGGTTCTTGAAACACCGGATCAATCCATATGGGAAAAGGAGATCAGACTCCTCTATGACCTGATTGAATAAAAATTAGTACTCCTAAAGAATTCGGGCAGTATCAGGGCCATATTTCAGTTGTACACCTTTTAAAAATTTGCGCAAGACCTGGTCTTTACAATTCCGGTAATGTCTATTGCCGGGTTTGCGGAAAAAGGCACTTAATTCGTGTTTACTAATGTGTGAATCGGCCATAGCCAGGATTTCCATAATATCATCCGCTTTCAGGTCCAATGCAATTCGTAATTTTCTAAAAATAATATTATTTGTTAACCGTTCTTCCGGCTTGGGCTTAGGACCGTCTTTTTTCCCTCTTTTATCGTTGATCAACCCATTGAGGAAGATTGCCAGATGGATGTCACTGCATTCCTGATATGCAGGATCATCATCTTTTTTCAGCCAATCGCTGACTTGGGCTCGGCTTACCGTTAGGTCGGCCAGGCCGAAAATAGCCATCATCTTTGAATCACCGAAATCAAAAGTGTAACGGATACGTCGTAGAATATCATTATTGGTCATAGTTATATCCTTGACTGCCTTTTTTCCGCTGGCAGAATCATTGGGGTGTCGCCTCAATATATTCCGGTTCCTGAAGCATGATCCTGAACTTATATCATAATCACAAAGAAATGTCCTATAGCTTCACTTCCTTTTCTTGCTAAAATCAAATTATACCATTATGTATTTTATTATGGCGTGGGGATGGCCTTGATTTCAAGAAGATATTTCCCATGATTTTAAATCTTCATTGTTTCACATTATCATGGTATGTTAATCATTATTTGTAAAAATAATACAAATTAAGGGCAGGACAAGTGACGCTGAAATTTCTTGGAATAAAATTAAAAAACCCAATGGTTCTTGCTTCAGGAGTCCTTGGAAACAGCAAAGACATCCTTGAAAGAGTCCATGAAAACGGCTGCGGCCTTGTGACCATGAAATCCATCGGCCCTGAACCCAGGGATGGTCATAATAATCCCACGGTGATTGATCTGGGTTGCGGCTTGATCAATGCGGTAGGCCTGCCGTCTCCCGGGTATCTGAATATGGAGAACGAATGGAAAGATCTTGAAAAAAGAGACTTTCCGATAATTGCAAGCATCTATGGAGGGTCTGTAAGAGAATATCAGATGGTTGCAGAATTTGTTTCTTTAAAAAAACCGGATTTTATCGAAATTAATATCTCTTGCCCTAACTCTGAAAAGCACGGCATGATATTCGGGGTTAACCCACAGTCTTCCCATGATGTTGTCGCAGCTGTTAAAAAAGTAATCAATGTCCCGCTC
>QMMT01000270.1 GCA_003647385.1 Deltaproteobacteria bacterium | reverse complement strand
TGAAATAAAAGGCAAATTAGGGCTTTCAACGCCTGAGGAATCACTCTTACTTATCCAGGGACTCAATGCCCACAATATTTTCCCGAATTGGATTGCATTAAATAATGGGACAACTCATGGTATCGAAGCAAGTGATACCGGCATTAATGTCGAGTTGACCGCTCAAATTCATGAAGCCCTTTCCCCATATAAGGTCTCAGGTGCACAGCATGGTACATCGGGTAACAATTCTGACAGGCTTCGCAACATAGCCTCAAAGACCCGGACAACCAAAGCCAATGTAGCAACAGCTCTGCAAATGATCTCCTGGGGTTTTGAAGTCAATGATTTTGGAAATGCCATCCTTGATAATGGAAATTTCATCAAACAAAAAGACAGGGGTGTTTCAGAAGAGTTGTGGACCCAGATGCAGGTCTATGCAAAAGAAAATGATTTAAAAGGCGGCGACTTTAAAAAGCTGAACCTTCCCTTTGAAAGCAAATTACTGGTCCAGCCAAAAGAAATCCGGGACAGGATGGCAAAAGATGTTGAAAATTTTGTATATGGTCTTTTAACCGACGTATTCAACACCACGGATACAGCCCAAATAGTAATTGATGAGATCTTGAAAAACAAATCCCATGACCCGGGTTCAAAGGCCCAAAAAATTGAATCTAAAAAAGATTGGACAAAAGAAAAAATAATTAACAAAGCCTTAACTATCACTGCTGACAAAGGCCCTGATGGAGATTTTGATGATTGAAAAAAAATCTAAAGTTTTAATTTTCTCAAACCGATAACTTAAGTTTAAGGAGAAAATTATTTAAATGCAGATACCCTCATATCAAATACAGAATGTCCTGAAGGTTTACTCCCGGCAGTTGAGTCAGGGCAAAATACTGAGCAGAAGCAACAAGTTCGGCGCTGACATTAAAGCGTCTGCAGACAGCGTAACCATCTCCTCTGAAGGAAAGCGACAGGCCATTATTGATAAAGTTGCAGCAAATATTGTAGACAGGATTATTACTGAAGGCCCTAAAGAAAAAACAGAAGAAAAAATCACCACCCAGATTGAAGAAGAATTAGGCAAAAAAATAAATTTTGCAAAAGATAAAAATCAATTTACCTATACCGTGATTGATGAAGATAATCAAAAAATAACCCATACCTTGTCTGTTGAAGACTCAAAATTTATCGTGAAAAGGATGACGGAATTAGCACGAAAAGTTGCAGACAGAAATATGGAGTTATAAGGAGGCTAACATCATGAAAATATCAAACGGAACTCCCAATTACATCAATCAGACATATACCAACCCGGCAAACGCTGCCGCCAGTCAAAACCAGAAATCTGAAAAAACTGCTGAAGAAGCCGCCAATGGGACAAAAACAGACAGCATTAATCTGTCCGGCCTGACCAAAGATCTTCAAAAAATAGCAACCGCCATGGAAACAGACCCTGTGGACAGAGAAAAATATGTGGCAGATATCAAACAAAAAGTTGAAACCAATCAATACAACGTCAATGCTGAAACCGTTGCAGGGAAAATCGTGGGTTCATTCATGAACCAATTTGGTTAATTGCAAATTTTTCCCGGCATTTTTTTCTTTTCACATCGATATCTCAATAACAAAAAAGTAAACCTCTTGATTTTAAAGCATTTTTATTCTGGCATGTCTTTTGCTTATTCTATCCTTAAGTAATAAGGAGATAAGGATGACTGATATAAATCAAATAAATGAATCGACCCAATCTTTTGCTGCTTCAAATACCAAAGCTCAAAGGAGCAAAGAAGGAAATGCCTTTGAGAATGAGTTTAGCAAAGCCCTTGATAAAACGGAGGCACCCCAAATGGACGCTATGCCAACAAATGCCTTAAGGGAAATTGCTTCTATAGATTTGAATATCATGAATTCATCCGATATTGTTTCAGGAAGAACCGACAAACTTCTTTCAATGCTTGATTCATACTCGTTAAAGCTTCAAGACCCGAATATTTCCCTCAAAAGTATCGCCCCGGCTTTAGAAGAGATAAAGGATACGGCCGGTAGCCTGTTAAAAGAAACAGAACACCTGACAGATGCTGATACGAACTTAAAAATGATTGCAACCCATACGATTGTAACAGCAGAGACGGAATATCTTAAATTCCAGAGGGGAGACTATCTTTCATAGGATTGTTTTGCCCGATTCCAAAAGGAATCTTTTTGATTTCTTGACAGATCTTTTAGTTTGACCCCATCTTCCTTTAATTTGGTTTCCATTAACCTGAATCTGCCTTCAAACTTGGCCGTCGAACGGGCAAGAGCAGTTTCCGGATGAAATTTTGCAACCCTTGCCACGTTGACAAGTGTAAACAGAATATCTCCAAATTCCATACTGATTTCGTTTTGATTCCCGGATTTTAAAGCTGCTTCAAATTCATTTATTTCATCTTTAACCGTGTCCAGCACTTCATGGATATTATCCCAGTCAAATCCTTCTTTTACGACACATTTGGATACTTTTAATGCCCGAATCAATGACGGCATCCCCTTGGGCACCGCATCAAGGACAGATATTCTTTTTTGACCACTTCCCTCTTTTTCCTGAAATTTTATCGCATCCCACTGCCTGTTCAGCTCTTTTTCGGTTGATATCCTGGCATTCTCGTATACGTGGGGATGACGCCGGATCATTTTTTTTGCGATATTGTCAACAACATCTGAAAATGAAAAAGAGTTCTTTTTTTGAAAAATATCTATAATAAAAAGCAGTTGAAACAGAACATCCCCTAATTCCTCACAGATATTTGGCAAATCCTGTTTTGCAATACCCTCTTGAAGTTCATACACTTCTTCTGCAAGACATTTCCACATGGTTTCAGGTGTCTGTTTTTGATCCCATGCACATCCTTCTTCACTTCTTAATTTTTGGATAATATCAAACAGTCTGTCTATTTTTTCCAAATTTTAAAAAATTCCTTCCAGCTGTTTTAGAAAATCTTTTCTATTATTTTTGGAAACAAAGACAGTCATGGCTTTGGATACTTTTGCAATAGAGGGAGAAAATTTTGAGCCTGCTAAGATAGTTGTATTTTTTGGAAGAAATGTTGTGATCATAATAAAAAGAACCGAAACAATCAATATCCCTTTGGCCGTACCAAAAACAAGGCCCACAACCCTGTCAACCCATCCCAGGAAAACAAGTTTTAGAAATTTATGTATGAGTACGGAAAAGAGACTGACAACAATTAAAATGGCACAGAACAGGAGAAAAAAAGCAGTAAGATTTCTGATTCCAGGAGTTTCAATCCATCTTTCAGCATAGGGCGTGATCATGGGATAGTATGTATAAGCGCCGTAAAAACCAGCAACAACACCAATGGTACCTGACACTTCGCCAATTAATCCTTTAAAGCCTCCCCGTATCAAACAAAATGAAACGATCACAATCACAGCAATATCAAAAGCGTTCATATTCCCCCTTTTTGCTTTGATTAAAAGCGCTTTTTCAATAACAATTATGGCGTTTTTTAGTCAAGTTTTTTATTGACCTTTAAGCAAATAAAATGCACCCTATACACCATGAAAAACCTAACGTTTCAAAACCTGGCACTTACCCGGGAACTTTTTGGACATCATAACCATAACCTGGACAAAATTTGTGAAGCGTTGAATGTGACGATAAACACACGGGGCAACGCCCTATTGGTCAGCGGCAAGCCTGAGGATATCAATCGTGCGGAAAAACTGATCAAAGAGCTTTATCATCTTTTAGAAGGCAACTTCTCTTTAGAGGAAGCTGATATAGATGCTGCCATCAATACCATAAAAAACAATAATAATTCCAATTTAAAAAAAATATTTTTAACCACAGTATATAAGACGGTCAGAAATAAAGCCATTACACCGCGGAATCCTGCCCAGCAAAAATATGTTGAAGCCATTCAAAATAATGACCTTCTTATTTCCATCGGCCCTGCCGGAACTGGGAAAACCTACCTTGCCATGGCCATGGCAATGGCTGCATTTTCAAAAGGGGATATAAAAAAAATTATTTTGACAAGGCCTGCGGTTGAAGCAGGGGAAGCGTTGGGATTTCTACCCGGAGACCTGGCCCAGAAAATCAATCCATACCTGCGGCCTTTATATGATGCACTTTATGACATGATGGATTTTGAAAAAGCAAAAACACTTATTGAGCAGGAGACCATTGAGATTGCTCCTCTTGCTTTTATGCGGGGCAGAACCTTAAACAATGCCTTTATTATTCTGGATGAAGCACAGAACACAACCTCAGAACAAATGAAGATGTTTTTAACACGGATCGGCTATGGCTCAAAAGCAATTGTCACAGGGGACATTACCCAGGTAGACCTGCCAACGGGAAAAAAATCCGGGCTGATTGAGGCCAAAAAAATCTTA
>QMMT01000269.1 GCA_003647385.1 Deltaproteobacteria bacterium | reverse complement strand
TTTCCTGTTTTATCTTATCTTCAAGCGTCATGGCAATTAATCTCCAGGATGATATAATATCAGCATAGGAGAGAAGATAAGGATCTTGAAAAATTCCCGGTTCAGACAAGGAATGGTCTTTTAAGCATTTTTTCATATAAGTTTATATACTCTTCTGCACATCGGCTATGGTTAAATTCAAGCACGCTGTCGATCATAATCCGGTTAATTTGTACTTCCTTTATATCCGGATCAAGAAAATGAAAATCCATGGCCCGGTCTACGGCCCATTTAAACCCGGTGGCATCATGCGCATTAAATAAAAACCCGTTGCCCGTATTATTTTCATGATCGAGTTGATGAATGGTATCATGCAACCCTCCTGTATCATGGACAATGGGTAATGTTCCATAAATCCCGCCCACCATCTGGGGGGGACCGCAGGGTTCAAACGAGGACGGCATAAACAAAAAATCACTGCCTGCAAAAGCCTGGTGGGACAATCCCTCACTAAACCCGCAAACAGCAACTCGATTTCCAAGGCCATGGAATCTGACAATATCATGAAAATGTTTCTGAAATTCTCCCGAGGCCACAAAAACAATCTGGGGATTGGCAGCCAGTACTGGGAGGTGATATCATACAGTATATCGGCCAGAAGCTGGCACCCCTTTTGTACAGGATCAAGCCTTGACGGCCAGAAAAACATGACAGCATTCTCGTCTTTTTCAAGATCAAGTATTTTCTGAATACACAGTTTATTTTTAGCTTTCATTTTCCTGTGATTTTTTGGGCCATAATTATATCGGATCAGCGTATCAACTGCAGGGTTGAAGTCGGGTTCAGGTGCATTCAAAATTCCTGTGGCGCAGTCGCTATGATATTTATTGCTTAATTCATTTTGCAGGCAGCTTTCGACAAAAGGATGACGATTTTCAACAATTTCAGTTAAAAACGTGGGACTGACCGTATTCACATAATGGGCGGCAAACACCCCGGACGTCAAAAAATCGATCCGGTTCCAGTCCCGGCTTTCTTCATAATTATAAGGCGGTTTTTTAAAAAACAGCCATCGCCAGAACGATGCCGCATCAATTCCTCGATCCTCTATTTCCGCCATGGTGGATGTCATAGTATGAATATTATGAATTGTAAAAAGACAGGGGATTTCAATTTGTCGGGACATGGCGGGGATCAAGCCTGTCATCCAGTCATTGCAATGGATGATATCGGGTTCAACCCTTGGAATGATGTTATTGATGACTTCCCTTTGAAATGCCAGGGATACTTTAAGATCCTGGTCCGAATATCCCGAATAGACATTATTCAGGTAATAAAATGCCCTGTCAGCAGCCAGATGAATTCTTTCCGCATCCAGACTTTTTCGAATTTTTGCAAGTTCCAAGTTGTGTGTCTTTGTTGTGTATCCGTTAAAGATAGAACGATAATCCGGCAATGCCACATGGACATCACAGCCAAAATCAAACAAAGCGCTGATCAAAGCAGCAGACACATCGGCAAGGCCACCTGCCTTTGCTGAATAATGGGACTGATCCCCCATAGCCTCGGGAAGATAGGTCACCTCAGGCGTTACAATCAAAATCCTCGGTTTTTGTGCCATTTTCCTTTTCCCCGGTTCACTTTTTACGTGTAATTTATATCATTTCCATGGACCCAGGTGATAAGCCCCGGCGTATTGCTTAATACCTCATCACCTTTTGGAATCACCCTTGCTGTATACCCAAAGCGTCCTGAATCAGAACAGGTAATGGTGCAGGCATAAATGTGAGTCCCTTCGGATAGGGTTTCCTGCAGCCACATAAGTTCCGCCCTGCTGCCCTCAAGGAGTTCTGAAGGTCTGACTTTGCCGTGATAAATCTGGACGTCAACCTCTTCGGGCGTCAATTCGCCAAGAAAGACCTTAAGGGTGATCCTGAAAGTATCCCCAACGATAAAATTATCCTCTGTGGTAAGCTTTGGTGTTGATACGCGAATGCTGCTCCACAAAGATGTGAGTCTTGACTGTGTCAGTGCCAGTTCCTTGGCTTTCCAGGCGGAATCATCTGTTAACAGTTTAAAATTTCTTGATGCAGGAATATAAAATCGTGTTGAATACTCCCTGACCATCCGGTCACTTGAAAAATCAAGAATGGCCATTTTCATGGCTTCTTTCATCATCTTTATCCATTTTACAGGCGGATTGCCTCTTTCTCTGTCATAAAATCTTGGAATCACTTCGTTTTCAAGAATATTGAACAAGGCCTGACTTTCAACCTCATCCTGGTATTCATGATCATCATAAACATCTCCGTTTCCAATACTCCATCCCCGGCTTTCCTTGAATCCTTCACACCACCAGCCATCAAGGATGGAAAGATTTAATCCGCCATTGGCAGAGGCCTTCATACCGGATGTGCCGCAGGCTTCATTGGGTCTCCTGGGCGTGTTAAGCCATATATCACATCCCTGAACCATATATCTTGCTATATTAATATCGTAATTTTCAAGAAAGACCACCCGATGTCTGACTTCAAGTACCCTTGCAAATTCAACAATCCGTTTAATGATATCTTTGCCTTCATTATCATTGGGGTGGGCTTTTCCTGCAAATACAAGCTGAATAGGTCTGTCTTCATCCGCGATGAGTCTTATCAGGCGCTGGGTATCTTTGAGTAACAGCCCTGCCCGCTTATACGTGGCAAACCGTCTTGCAAAGCAAATGGTCAATACGCGATGATCCAAAACACCGACCACGTCATCCAGCACATTTCTAGGTGCCGTCCGTCTTTCATACTGTGTTAATAATAACTGACGACATTTTTTCACCAGATTGGATCGATCCAGTTCATGCACATGCCATAGATCGGCATCTTCAATATTATCTATTCTTGAAATCAAATTACGATTGGACAGTCTGTTGGACCAGTCTGATGACAAGTAGCGTTCAAACAAAGAATTTTTATGCCTTGAAAGATAAGAACAGATATGTACTCCATTGGTTATATGGGAAATAGGGATTTCTTTTACATGCCGCCGCGGCCATAAAGACTGCCACATACGGCGGGCCACCTGACCGTGAAGTCGACTGACACCATTAATGTAACCTGAAAAATTTGCCCCAAAGATAAACATGGAAAATTTGCCTGTATCCTTAATGCCATGTGGCTCTCCCAGAGCGAGTAGCTCATCATCTGAAATGGCAAATTTTTCCGCATAGGGCTTAATATACGGCAGGATTAATTCCTTTGGAAATTCATCATGTCCGGCCGCAACCGGTGTATGGGTTGTAAAAACAGAACTTCTCTTACAAACTTGAACAGCACTTTGAAAATCCAGGTTATACTTGTCCATGATAATGGAAACCCGTTCCAGAGCAGCAAAGGAACAATGACCTTCA
The DNA here is from genome assembly GCA_003647385.1 of Deltaproteobacteria bacterium. Taxonomy (GTDB): domain Bacteria; phylum Desulfobacterota; class Desulfobacteria; order Desulfobacterales; family Desulfobacteraceae; genus Desulfobacula. Next base: position 1,026 of record QMMT01000269.1, on the reverse strand, counting down.
TTCATATGACAGATATTGGGGAATATATCCATAGCAACCAGGGCCTTGATGCCACCGATCCCTAAAAGTATTTCCTGGGCAACCCGAATCTCACCATGACTGGCATAGAGCCTTGATGTAATATACCTGATATTGGTTGGATTTTCCGGTAAATTGGTGTCTAAAAGTAACAGCTTGATTTTGCCGACCCTTAATTGCCAGACGCCGGCACAGATATTACCTTCAGGTCCCGGTATCTCTATTATTATGTCAAACCCTGAGCTGTCCTTTACTCTTTGAACCGGAAGTTCAAACACATCATTAATCGGATAGGTCTCCTGCTGCCACCCGTTATGGTCAAGAAATTGTCTGAAATAACCCTCGTGAAACATGAGACCGATACCGGTCAATGGAATCCCCTGGGTAGAAGAGGCTTTTAGGTGATCTCCGGCAAGAATACCCAGCCCACCGGCAAAAAGCGGCAGCGATTCATGAAGGCCGAATTCCATGGAAAAATATGCAATGGTTTCTTTGGAGCCCAAATCAAATTCTTTAATTTGTGACGTATAGGAAAACATTCTTTCAAATTTAGCCTTTACCCGCCGAAGATGCCCCAAAAAACTTTCATCATTTGAAAGTTCGTCAAATCGCCTTTGGGAAATATGAGAAAGAAACGCAACGGGATTTTTCCCGATTTTTTCCCATTGTGCAGGATTAATTCTGTAGAACAACTCAATAGCTTCAGAATTCCAGCACCACCACAGGTTCCTGGCGAGATAGTCCAGAAAAGATAAGGGTTCGGGGATAGCAGGATATACTTTATAAATCTGCATCTTTTCCATATGCGAATGATCTCCTATAACATATTTTATTTCGAAGAATCTATTTATGACATAAGTTAGTAATTTTGTACATAAGTTTAAAGGAAAATCAAAGAATCATACAACAAAAAATAATATCAGGGACTGCCTGCTTTGGAGGACATATGATTTCCATTGCATTTTGATTATTCGTTTGATATTGTCATAACCAAATTACCTCTAAATT
>QMMT01000268.1 GCA_003647385.1 Deltaproteobacteria bacterium | reverse complement strand
TTATAATTCAAGGGATAGTAATAATGAAACCGTCTATTTTGTCATTAATACATGGAAAAGGCCCCCCATTCTGACTCTGGTCAGAAGAATAGGGTTTGATTCTGAGGAGCTTGGAGATTTCAGGCTTCCACAAAAACTTGAAGATGAGTTTCTGCAAGGCATCGGTCAGTATAAAGGTGTATATGCAGTTGAAGGGAAAGTGCGGGATTGGCTGAAAAAGGAACTTGAGGTTTAGCTTAAAGTTTGATTGCCCGGTATCCGGGGCAGAAATAAAAAGTTTCTGCTATGATTTCTGCCCCGGATGTTTTTTTAGTTGCCGTTTTTATTGTTTTCTATAAAATCTTTTACCATCATATCCCAAAGTTCTTTTGATCGTTTTGTAGCCGATTCTATGGCATTGATCATGGTGGTTCGAAGTCCTCCCTGCTCCAGGGTATGAATACCGGCAATGGCTGTCCCGCCAGGGGATGCCACCCTGTCTTTAAGCTGTCCGGGGTGCTCTTTTGACTCAAGCAGAAGCTTTGCAGCCCCGAGAACTGTTTGTGTGGATAAAAACAGAGAGTCTTTTCTGGATAAACCCATTTTGACACCGGCATCTGCCATGGCCTCAACAATGATAAAGATATAGGCAGGCCCGCTGCCGCTTAATCCTGTAAACGCATCCATGAGAATATTTTCCTGGATAAAGACGGTTTCCCCGACAGAATCAAAAATAGCCCTTGCAAGTGCCACATCACCTTCAGATGCAAATTCACCTGCTGCAATGGCTGTGGCACTCTCTTTTACAAATGCACAAATATTGGGCATGACCCTGATCAGCCGGAGGTCTTTATGAAGCCCAGCTGCAATGGCAGCCAGGGGAACGCCTGCTGCAATAGAAATGATCAGCTTTGATTGATCAAGGACAGAAGCAGTTTCTTTTAAAACCGATCCTAAAATCTGGGGTTTTGTAGCATAGACGATGATCTCAGATTTTTTTGCCACATCAATATTGTCTGTTGTTGTATGAATCCCATATTTATTTTTAATTTCTTCTAAAAGGCTTTCTGAAATATCTGAACAGATAATGTTTTCAGGTTTTGCTGCCTTGGAAAGAACCAGGCCGCTGATCAATGCTTCACCCATGTTTCCGCTTCCAATAAACCCTATTTTTTTCTCCTGCAGCATATTGACGATACTCCTTAATATTATTGATTAAAATGAAGACGTTATATTAGGACTTTCAAATGAATATAGTCAAGATAAATAAACAAACAGATTGTTTGGTTACAGGCGGACCGCGAGGCTTGGACTTTTTTATAGGGAAACATCTATTCCAATTGCCGGCCAGAATACCTGGAACGTGGAACCCGTACCAACTTTACTATATGTTTTTATAAAACCCTTGTGCTTTTTGACAATACCGTCAACCACCGCCAGGCCAAGACCAGTACCTTTATCAGTTTGTTTTGAAGTAAAATAGGGCTCGAATATTTTTTCCAGAGTTTCTTCATTCATGCCATGGCCCGTATCCCTTATTTCAAGTTTGACATAATTACCCGGCATGTAAGAAGTTGTTGCAGAATGATCCTTTGTTGTAATTTCAATATCGCTCAATTCTATTGTTAATGTTCCCCCAGAATCAAGCATTGCATGAAAGGCGTTTGTACATAGATTCATGACCACTTGATGCGTCATGGTAGAATCTGCAAGTACCATTGCCTGAGATGAAATCTTTTCTTCTATTACGATGCTTGAGGGAATTGAAGAGCGTAAAAATCTGGTTGCTTCTTTGACAACAAGCGACAGTTTAAGAGGAATTTTGTTGTATTCTGCTTGTCTGCTGAATGTCAGAATTTGATGCACCAGTTCGGCAGCCCGTTGCGCCCCTTTAATTATTTGATCTAAATTTTTCTTTACTTTCTGGGAATCATCAAGATTCATTTCAGCAAGTTGGGTATAACCAAAAATACCGGATAGAATATTATTAAAATCATGGGCTATACCACCTGCAAGGGTACCGATGGCTTCCATCTTCTGAGACTGGCGCAGTTGTTTTTCCATTTCCAGATCATGGGTGATATCTCTTGCAATGCCGATGACTGCATTATCGTTCATCGGCACAGCACTCAGCTTAGCAATCCGATGGCTGTTATCCTCTTTGTGGTAGATGACATTTCCTAAATCAACGGTCCCACCAGAGTTATTAATTTTTGAGAGACGGTCATAAGAATTTTTTGGTGTGATATCATGTGTGGTCAGTTGTTTTAATCCCTCTAATGTCCGGCCGGTCAATTCCAAGGCAGCATCATTGGCATCAAGGTATCTGCCAGTGCTTCTTTCTACAACAAAGATGGCATCATTGGTTTTTTCAAACAGGGCTCTGTATTTTTTTTCACTTTTCTGCAGTGCAACTTTTATCTCGCCCGCTTTTATAACATTATTTGTGAAGAACAATGTAAATACAAGGATCATTCCGATATAGGAATATTCCAGAATATAGATAAAATCGTAGAACCCGCTGCTTACAAGTGTATCATTCAAGCTTCCTGCGAAAAGGACGGCCATGGCTATCAGTAGCGGCATTCCCTTTTCTTTGTTTCCACTCTTGTAAAACTTCAGGCTAACCATAAAAATATATATGAAATAGATTAGTCCCACTATGCCCTGGAAATCGGTGAGAACGCCCGGGACCATTTCGTTGTATCTAATGTGATATCCGATTGGAAGCTGGATTTCCTTTATAGATGTGACATTCGTCCATGTCAGATTACTTCTGATAATCAATCCCGACACAGCGGCAAATAGAAAGTAAACAGTAAATCCTATCACGATTTTTTTGTTCGTGCGATTTGTATAATCAGCAATGAACCATAGTAATACGATGGCCAGAACCGCCAGAGTGATTACCTGAAACCGTTGCCATTCAACTCCAATTTCCGGTGAGGAAGCATTGTACAGGCCTGCACAGCAGACAGCATACATGCCCACACCGAAACAGGAGAGGGCAAATGTTAGATTTTCACGATTACTTATCTGCCGGCGGTAAATTAAAAAATGATAAAATCCAACATAGAACATCAACGTTGCCATTATAATAGGCGGTATGGAAATCGCATTCATGGGTGATTGCCTCCAGCGGCCTTGGATTCCAATAAAGTGATTCTATATCTCTACATGCATTGCGGCACAAAGTAAATTAATTTTTATAACATACTCCAGGGAAATACATTGATATTTTTAAAAATCATTTTTTTAGAACCGCCATATAATAAAAACCCATCTTTATTACTGGTCCCGGACAATTTAAGCCAATATTTAAGCCCTTTAACAAAACTTTTAGTAAAAGTCTCTCCGGATTTAATTTCACAAGGTATTAATTTTTCTCCCTGTTCTATAATCATATCAATTTCATGTCCTGAAGAATCCCGCCAGAAAAAGATATCGGGGGTTATCTTTTGATGGTATGCAGATTTGATAAATTCAGATATACAAAAACTTTCAAAAATATGGCCGCGATATGGAGATATCCGTAAATTATCAGGGCTTTTTATTCTTAAAAGATAGCAAACCAGACCGGAATCATAGAAATATAACTTTGGACTTTTTATCATTCTCTTGGAATAATTTTTATGATGGGGTAAAATTTTGTATATTACAAAACTGCTTTCAAGTAGAGAAATCCATCTTTGAGCAGTTTTGTGGCTAATCCCACAGTCTGCTGCCAATGAAGACAGGTTGAGCAGCTGACCTATTCGCCCGGCACAGAGTCTGACAAAACGACCAAAAAGTCCAATGTCTGTAACATTTATAATTTGACGAACATCACGTTGAATATAGGTTTGAAAATAGTCAGCAAGCCACTCCTGAGGAGGCAGCTTTTTATCATGGATCCGTGGATAAAAACCTGTAAACATCATTTGAAAGAGATCTTTGCTGCTCCTTTGGATAGAATCTGAATATAGATTTTTGATTGTTAAAACTTTTTTGTCTGCAAGCTCTCTTTTAGTAAATGGTAATAGATGAAGTATGCTTGTACGCCCTGCCAGCGATTGAGATATTCCGCTCAAAAGGAGAAAATTTTGTGATCCTGAAAGTATAAACTGACCCGGCTCATCTCTGTTATCCACAATTGTCTGTATGTAAGAAAAAAGGTCTGGAACATGCTGCACTTCATCCAGTATAGTCTTTTTCTTAAATCGGGAAAGAAATCCACGAGGATCTTCAAACGCATAATCTCTTTCGTCAGGGTCTTCCAAAGAGACATAGTCATAACCGGGAAGCACATTTTTCAAAAGAGTTGTCTTTCCGGATTGCCGGGGTCCGGTAAGTGTAACTATTGGATATTTTGTGATATCTTCCCTTAACTTTTTTTCGATTGATCTTTGTATCATCTTTTTCCTTGTAAATTGGATATTTAATATCTAATTTAC
>QMMT01000267.1 GCA_003647385.1 Deltaproteobacteria bacterium | reverse complement strand
TCATAAAGGAATCTGACTTTGAATGGCGAGAAGAAGCCTTGCCGGTTCCGGGAGATGGAGAATTCCTGGTGCGTATCATCTACTTGTCACTGGATCCCGCCATTCGGGGATGGGTCACAGATGCCAAGTCTTACATGCCACCCGTGGCCCTTGGCGAGGTTATGAGAGGTATCGGCGTCGGGGTCGTGGAGCGGTCCAACCATGCCAAATTTAAAGTCGGGAATCTGGTCCAGGGATTACTGGGATGGCAGGCCTATGCGCTTTCGGATGGCATGGGATTGGTACGCCTGCCCAAGGATGGGGTTCCTGATCTGACAGCCTACCTGGGATTGTTGAGCATGGTCGGCCCGACTGCTTATTTCGGGCTTCTGGATGTCGGCAAGCCCAAGACCGGAGAAACCCTGGTGGTGTCGGCGGCAGCAGGGGCCGTGGGGTCCATCGTCGGACAGATCGGAAAAATCAAAGGCTGCCGCGTGGTCGGTATCGCAGGTTCCGACGAAAAGTGTCGCTGGATAACGGAAACGCTCGGCTTTGATGCCGCCATCAACTATAAAACAGAGCATGTCAGGGGACAATTAAAGGCGCATTGCCCCAATGGTATCGATGTCTACTTTGACAATGTCGGGGGCGCCATACTGGACAATGTTCTGACCCTGATCAATGTCAAGGCGCGCATTGTTGTTTGTGGACTGATATCCCAGTACAACGCTGAAGAACCTGTGCCGGGGCCCTATCATTTCAGCAGTATTCTTACCCAACGTGTCCGGGTTCAGGGATTCGTCTTTGGCGACTATCTGGATAGAATTAAGGAAGCCGTTGCAGACCTGGGGAAATGGCTTGTCCAAGGAAAAATTCAATACCGCGTTCACCTGGTGGAAGGGCTGAAGGCGGCGCCCCAGGCTGTCAACATGCTGTTCGACGGCTCCAACAAGGGTAAGCTTATTGTGAAGGTATCCGACCCGAACGTTTCATGAACATCTTGTTCGACTCGGCCCCTTACTTTCTACCATCTCCTAAATTCGTATATAAATCTCCTTGTTTGCGCCAGCGCAAAGACGCTGGTGGGAATAATAGCTATTCTTGTTTTCAATATGGACATGGGTCTGAAGTGTGTGGGTTGTCCACCAAGGCTTTTCGCACCTTGGTGGATATCTCACAAGAGTACCATCTCAGCCCTGATCAATTGCTTGAACGAATTTACAATACCCTTAGGAACACCGATTGTTGATAGTGATCGGTGTCTCAAACGAAAGGAGACAAGTCATGTTCGCAAGAAAAATTAAAAACCGTATTTATTGGATGGGTTCCGTGGATTGGGACAGTCGGCTATTTGACTCTCTTATCCCCCTTCCGGATGGAACCAGTTATAACGCTTATTTTATCGAGGGAAGTGAGAAGACCGTTTTATTGGATACGGTCGATCCCCCCATGGCCAGTGAATTCTTGGCACAGCTTGAGAGCATTCCTAAGATCGATTACATCGTCTCTCAACATGCGGAACAGGATCACTCTGGAACAATCCCGCAGGTTCTTGAAAAATATCCTGACGCAAAGCTCATATCGACCCCCAAAGCAAAGGGACTGCTTACCGATCTTCTGCAAATACCAGAGGAATCTTTCATAACGGTCGAAGATGGAGAGACCCTTTCTCTCGGCGATAAGACCTTGACGTTTATCCATACACCCTGGGTTCACTGGCCCGAGACCATGGTGACCTATCTGCAAGAAGACAAAATCTTGTTCAGTTGTGACTTCTTCGGTTCCCACATTGCAACGACTGATCTTTTCGTCACGGATGAAGGGCGTGTCTATGAGGCGGCCAAGCGCTATTTTGCCGAGATCATGATGCCTTTCAGGAACGTGATCAAAAAAAACCTGGAGAAACTTGCGCCTTACGATATAGCAATGATCGCTCCCGGTCACGGGCAAATATTTCAACGCCCGGCATTCATTGTGGATGCCTATCGTGAATGGATACTGGGCCCCCCTCGGAACACGGTGGTCCTTCCTTATGTGTCCATGCACAAAAGTACAAAACGGATGGTCGAACATTTGGTTTCGGCCCTGGTGGAGAAAGGTGTCAGGGTCGAGCTGTTTAACCTGGCCGTAACGGACATCGGGAAACTGGCAATGGCTTTAGTTGACGCAGGGACAATCGTTGTCGGCACACCGACCATCCTGGCGGGTCCTCATCCTTATGCGGCCTACGCCGCATTTCTGGCAAATGCCTTGCGGCCCAAAGCAAGCTTTCTCTCCATAATCGGCTCATACGGTTGGGGTGGAAAGACTGTGGAGACCCTGGCGGGAATGATTCCCAACCTCAAGGTAGAAGTTCTAAACCCCGTCCTTTGCAAAGGCGTTCCTTCAGAGGATGTGTTTAAAGCATTGGATGAACTGGCTACGGTGATTGCACAAAAACACAAAGAAAACGATTTTAAATGATAATTGGAACTGTTGATGGTATAAACCACAAACGAAAAATAAAAAAGGATGGAAAATGAAGAGGACATTATTAGATAAATTTTTAAGCCGTAAGGGACTCTATGCATCGTTCTGGTTTATAGGAATATTCATGGTGTCAATTCTTATTTATTTTACAGCCACTCTGGTGAAAGAGGTTCCGCCCATTGCAAAAACAGTTAAATCTCAAAATGGAGAAGTCCTCTACACATTTGATGATGTTGCCAAGGGTAAAGGTTATTTCCAGCAGTTTGACCTGATGGATTATGGAACCATGCTGGGAATGGGTGCCTATCTGGGCCCGGATTTTTCAACTGAATTTATGCATAAAAGGGCAGAGTTTCTTTATGAATACTACGCAAGGCAGAAATTTGGTAAATCTAAAGAAAATCTTTCTAAAACCGAACTTGCTGTTGTTAAGGAAATGACAATTTTCGATTTTAAAGAGAAGACAACTTTAAGTGAGAAGGGAACAACGTATACAACTGCTTCAGCTTTGGCTTACAAGGCAAACGTTGATTATCTGGTTGATTTTTTAGTTAATGGTAATCCGGCCCGCGCATGGCGTGGTGGTGTGATTCGGAAAGATGAAGCCGTTAAGATTGCAGCTTTTGTTGACTGGTCACAGATGGTAGCTTCATCTTTACGCCCTGATACGGATCGCACCTGGTCAAATAACTGGCCGGCAGAACCAATGATAGATCAAAAAGCCAGTTGGAATTTGCATATGGTCTCCTTGTGGGAATTCTTACTTCTCTGGGCAGCGACCATTCTGGTAATATTCTTTTTTTATGAGTTTCTTAATAAGCGTGAAGAAAACGATGAGCTTGAAAAACCGCTTGTTATTAAAAAACTTTTTCCTTCACAGAAAAAACTTCTTAAATATGTACCCATTGTAAGTCTGTTTTTTTTAATTCAGGTATTTATTGGCGGTTATTTAGCACATCTTTATTCAGCGCCTGCGGAAAACTTTTTCTTCCCCCAGGAGATTCTTCCATTTAATGTAATGAGAGCGCTTCATACTAACCTTGCCATCGTCTGGGTTACAATTGGATGGCTTGTTGGTGGAATGCTTATTGCCCCTTTGGTTGCTGACGAAGATCTAAAGTTTCCCTGGCTGGTTGACCTGCTCTGGGTTGCTCTCCTGGTTGTTGGTGCCGGAGGACTTCTTGGCATTTATGCAGGGGCTCAAGGGTGGCTGCGTGATTCATGGTTCTGGCTGGGCAATGAAGGGCGGGAGCTTCTTAACCTGGGACGAGTCTGGGATATTGGACTGGTTGTAGGTTTGGTTCTCTGGTTTGGAATGGTCGTTTCTGTCATTCGTAAGGCTAAAACCAATAACCTTTTTGTTGGAACAATTATCTGGTCGGCTTTCGGCATCGCCACTTTATATATTGCTGGAATGATGCCTATTCACAAAATAATGCCTAACTTCACTGTTGATGATTACTATCGCTGGTGGGTTGTTCATCTCTGGGTTGAGCTGACATTTGAACTTTTTGCTGCAGGTGTTATCGCATTCTTGACAGTCGCTCTTGGGCTTGTGACCAGAAAAACTGCTGAAAAAGTGATGCTGTTTGAACTTTTTCTGATTATACTGAGTGGTACCTTAGGTGTCGGGCATCACTACTGGTGGCAGGGTCTTGATGAGTACTGGGTTGCTATTGGCGGAATATTTTCTGCACTTGAGCCTTTACCCCTGGCTCTTTTAATGATTGAAGCCATTAAAGAGAGAAAACATATTAAAAACAAAGGAGAGGATTTTTATTTTGCTCTTCCATTTCTATGGGTTGCCGGTTCCGCAATTATGAACTGGTATGGGGCAGGTTTTCTCGGAATGGTTATAAACACCCCGACTATTAACTACTTTACTCACGGAACACAGTTGATCATGCCCCATGGCCATGCTGCATTGTTGGGAGCTTTTGGATTTATTGCCATCGCTTTTATCTATATGAC
>QMMT01000266.1 GCA_003647385.1 Deltaproteobacteria bacterium | reverse complement strand
GGGAAAAAGCAGTCAAAGAATCTGATATTTCCTTTTATAAAGCCCAACAAAGAACGGTTCTGTGTAATAACATCAAGATTGATTCCAGGAGCATTGATGATTACCTGGCTCTCGATGGCTACTCTGCTCTGGCCAAAGCGCTGGGTGAAATGACGGATGTAGAGGTTTTGGAAGAAGTTAAAAACTCCAATTTGAGAGGAAGGGGCGGCGCCGGGTTTCCCGCAGGGATAAAATGGGAAGGTTCCCGAAATGCGCCCGAGCCGATCAAATATGTCATTGTGAATGCAGATGAGGGTGACCCCGGCGCATTTATGGATAGAGCACTCCTTGAAGGAAATCCCCATTCCATTTTAGAGGGGTTGATTCTTGGGGGATATGCTATCGGGGCTCATGAAGGCTATTTTTATGTACGGCAGGAATATCCCCTGGCAGTAGAAAATATCAATCTTGCCATCAGACAGGCGGAAAGTTATGGCCTGATCGGGGAAAATATCCTGGGGTCCGGCTTTGATTTTAAAGTCATCGTTCACCAGGGCGCAGGGGCTTTTGTCTGTGGTGAATCAACAGCGTTGATGACCTCTTTGGAAGGAAAAGCCGGAGAACCCCGGCCCAAATATGTCCGTTCCAATGTCAAAGGGCTCTGGAACAGGCCCAGCGTGTTGAATAATGTTGAGACCTGGGCAAATGTACCCCATATCATTAATAAAGGCGCGGACTGGTTTAACCAGGTTGGAACGGATTCCAGCAAAGGAACAAAGATTTTTTCCCTGGTGGGTAAAATCACCAATACGGGACTGGTTGAAGTTCCCATGGGCATGACCTTAAAAGATATTATTTATAAAATCGGCGGGGGTATCCCCGACGGTAAAAAGTTTAAAGCCGTGCAGACCGGTGGTCCTTCCGGTGGCTGTATTCCCGAGGATCAATTGGATTTGCAGGTGGGTTTTGATGAGCTCACCAAGGCGGGTTCCATGATGGGGTCCGGCGGGATGATTGTATTGGATGAAGATACCTGTATGGTGGATGTTGCCAGGTATTTTATCAATTTTCTAACAGATGAATCCTGTGGAAAATGTGTTCCCTGCCGTGAGGGGCTGCGCCAGATGCACAGAATTTTGACAAATATTACTGAAGGCAAGGGGAAAGAGGGCGACATAGAACTTTTAGAGGAACTGTCCGAGACAGCTGTTGAAGCCTCTCTTTGTGCCCTGGGTAAAAGTGCGCCAAACCCGTTTTTGAGCACCTTGCGCTATTTCAGGGATGAGTATGAAGCACACATTAAAGAAAAAAGATGCCCGGCCTTGTCCTGCAAAGAACTGATTTCATACTATATTGATCCGGACAAATGCAAAGCATGTGGAATTTGTTTCAAAAAATGTCCTGCCGTGGCCATTGACGGCGGCAAGAAAAAAATTCATGTCATTGATCAGGATAAATGCACCAGTTGCGGAACCTGTTTTGAAGTCTGCCCCACAAAATTTGGTGCGGTGACAAAAATTTCCGGCGAGCCGGTTCCAGCGCCTATTGCCGAAGAAAAAAGAATGATATCCAAAAAGAGTCCTAAAAAGAGCCAAAAGAAAGCAGGTAAAAATGAGTGATATCCAATTTAAAATTGATGGGAAAGACGTTACGGCCGCCAAGGGGATGACCCTTCTTGAAGCAGCTCGGAATACGGGGATATTTATACCCACCCTGTGTCATCATGAGAAACTGGAACCTTTCGGGGGTTGTCGCCTTTGCATTGTGGAAGTAGAAGTTAACGGATGGACAAAACTTGTTGTTTCCTGTGTTTATCTGGCGGAAGAAAATATTATTGTCAGGACCCGGTCTGAAAAAGTGGATAGAATTCGTAAAACGATTATTGAACTCTTGATGGCTCATGCCCCGGATTCCCCTCAATTGAAGGAATTGGCGGTAGAGTATGGTGCCGACAAAGATAGATATGAAAAAGATCCCTCATTTTGCATTCATTGCGGCCTGTGTGTCAGATATTGTGCTGAAGTTGCAAAGAAGAATGCGATTGGGTTTGTTGACAGGGGAATAAATAAAGAGATCAGTTTTATCCCGGAAATAGCCGCGAAAGAGTGTAATGACTGCAAAGAATGCTTTCCACTCTGCCCAACTTCGTATTTACAGGCAGCTTTTGTCTTAGCAGAATCTCTTTCGTTTCCCGAACCTGCACCAGACAATAAATAGAGTGAAAATGCAAGGTTTTTTGGATAAGTTCCCTTCATCTCAAGGAGCTAAAAGCAATTGAGTGCCGGCAAGAATACGGAAATTTATCAAGCCTTACGGTGTGAAAAAGAAGACTGCAAGGAAAGCTCCATTGAGTTGATCGGTGAAGAGCCCCTGTTGATTCATTTTGATGAAAAGCCGTATTCCGTGGTGATGAGAACACCCGGTGAAGAAGTTTTCCATGCTGCCGGGCTCTGTCTTGGGGAGGGAATTGTCGATACGGTTGATGATTTCAAGACCATTGGATATGATTCAGACTTGGATCCCAATATTATTGATATCTGGCTGACACCCGAAAGATATAAAAAAATTCAACATATTTTAAACAGAAAAACCTATGTCAGCCAGACCAGCTGTGGTATCTGTGGTAAAAAGATGATGGAGGATTTAAATTCGGTATTGGCACCGGCAGACAATGGTCTTGTGGTAAAAATTGATCAGATTTTTGATTGTGTGAGAAAACTTTCCAAAACGCAGAATTACTATCCGAGAACCAGAGGGTCCCATGCGGCATTGCTGTTTGACGAGCATTTGAAAATGATTTCTTTTGCTGAGGATGTCGGTCGGCATAACGCGCTGGACAAGGCAATCGGCAAAGCATTTATGGACAGAACACTGCCGTCTGCCAATCTCCTTGTTTTATCTTCAAGAATCAGTTATGAATTGGTTCAAAAAGCTGCCAGAGCACAGGTGCCGATGATCATCAGTAAATCAAGGCCGACCGCTCTTGCCGTTAAAATGGCCCAGGGCCTTAATATGACGCTTGCCTGTGCCTTTGGGGAATCAAAGTTATTGACACTTTGCGGGAAGCACCGCATTAAGAAAGAATAAGGATTAAAAGAAAATTCGTAAGACAGACAAATAAACGATCAAATTTAAAAAAATACCCATAAACAGGAGGATAAATTGAAAATTCTCACAACCGCAAAAAAAGTAGTTGACGTGGAATTGACCCTTCACGTGGAGAACGGTGCCATTGTTGAAGACGGGCTGCAATATGTGATCAATGCCTGGGATGAAAATGCAGTGGAAGCCAGTGTTCAGTTAAAGGAAAATAACGGAGCCGAAACGACTCTGGTGAGCATCGGCAACAGTGATAACACCGATATGATTCGCAAATGTTATGCCATGGGAATTGATAATGGAATTCATATTGATGATCCGGCTCTGGAAAAGGCTGATTCATTTGTCCTGGCCAAAGTGTTGGCAAAGGTTTACGAGACAGGTGAGTATGACCTTATTATCACGGGAAAACAGGCCCAGGATACAGACAGTGGTCAGACCGGGATCATGCTGGCTGAAGTTTTAGGACTGCCCTGCGTCAGCAACGTGATAGCCATTGAAGTAATAGATGATCAGAATATTAAAGTATCCCGACTGGGAGATGCCGGAACTGAAATAGTTGAAGTGGCATTACCGGGTGTTGTTACGGTCAGTGATAGTATTAATGAACCCCGGCTGCCCGCCATGCGTGGCATCATGATGGCAAAGAAAAAGAAAATTGTGAGTCTGGACCTTGCAGGTCTGGGAACCTCCTATGAAGATGTCGGCGGCAATGCTCTAACATCAGAAATTGTTGAATTTATGGAATCTGAAACACGCCAGGCCGGACAAAAATTTGAAGGTGATGCAGCAGAAATTACAGTTAAAGTCGTTGATCTTCTGGCCAATGAAGCCAAGGTTTTATAAACTAAAACACCTATGACCCGATCTTAATATAAGGAAAATAATATTATGGCTAAAGTACTCGTAATTGCAGACATCAAACAAGGTGTACTAAAAGGCAGCACATCCGAACTTTTATCAAAAGCCAGGAGCCTTGGAGCCCAAACTGCAGTAGTGGCAGTCGGCAGCAATATAGAATCATTAACCCCTGATCTGGCAGCTGCAGGGTCTGATACGCAATACATAGCAGATGATCCCGGCCTTGAGCTTTTTTCAGCAGGGCCTTTTGCATCCTGTGTTGTTGAGGCTGCAAAACAATTTGAAGCCAATCTTATCTGGTTTGGCTTTTCCGAGAGCGGCAAGGCTTGTGCTCCGAGAGTGGCTGTTGAGTTAGGTGCTGCCTGCGCTACAGAAATTACCGATGTAGCGCTTGACGGAGATCAAATCGAAATCACAAGACCCGCCATTGCAAATAAAGTGATGCAGCGCATTAAAGTCAATTCCAGGCAATTGGTGGCTGTTGTCAGAGCCGGTGC
>QMMT01000265.1 GCA_003647385.1 Deltaproteobacteria bacterium | reverse complement strand
GATATAGTTTACCCCCATGCCCAAAGAAGGACTATTATGAGAAAATATAAAAATTACCTACAGGTACTGACTTTTTTTATGGTTGCCAGTTTTTTATTATCATCTTTGGTTATAGCGCAAATCGCCGTAGCTAAAGAGGCTACTGCCCAAAGTTCTGGTAAAACTGCCAGTTCAGGTGAGTCTGCCAGCCAGGAAGAGCTGGCCCAGATTCTGGCTCCCATCGCACTCTATCCGGACACCTTGCTGGCCCAGATGTTTATGGCGGCAACCTATCCTCTTGAAATCGTTGAGGCCGCCCGCTTTGTTAAAGAAAAATCCAGCCTCAAAGATGATGCGCTGGATAAAGCCCTAAAGGAAAAAGAGTGGGACGTCAGTGTAAAATCACTGTGTCATTTTCCCACCGTTCTGGCTTCATTGAGTGAGCACCTTGACGCCACGAAAAGGCTGGGTGACTATTTCCTCGATGACCAGAAAGCGGTTATGGATATGGTGCAGACCCTCCGTACCAAGGCCATGGAAGAGGGCAACCTGAAAACGACCGAAGAACAAAAGGTTACTGAAGAAGAAAAAATTATCATTATCGAATCCGCCAATCCCCAGGTTGTTTATGTGCCATCCTATAGCTGCACCTACGTTTATGGTTCATGGTGGTACCCTCACTATCCCCCCTATGTCTGGTATCCGCCCCCCCCTCGTTATGGATTTGGTGTTGGAATCGTTGTCGGCATCGGGATTGGCCGCTGGTGCAGTCCTAATTGGAGGCGCGGCGATATTAATGTAAACATTAACCGCACCAATAACTTCAACAAAAATGTTAACCTTGGAGGCAAAGGTGACCGACAATCATGGAAGCACAATCCCAAGCACCGGCAGGGAGTGGCTTACGATAATAAAAAGACGAGGGAAAACTTCGGCCAGTCCGATCGGGCGGCTAAAAAACAAAATCTTGACCGCGGACGCACTTCCCAGGGGATTGATAAAAAATCCCGCGATTCAATAAAAAAACAAGACCGAAGTGCCGGCCAAAGAGCTTCCAAGCCAGCCACTACCAACAGGCAGGATTTATCCAGCCGCCAGTCTTCATCCAAGCGCACCCCGAATCAGGGTTCCAGTGCCTTCAAAAGCTCCAACTCCGGCAAGCGGACCAACCAGATGAGCCAACGGGGTAGCAGTAGTTCTAACCGAAGCAGAGGCGGAAGTCGAGGTGGTGGTGGTGGTCGAGGCGGAGGCGGTCGCAGATAGCAGGATGTATGAAGGCTGATGCAGTTAAAAAAAATGAAATTGATATGGAGAATATTACTATGACAGGTTGTCTGAAAAACAAATCAATACGAACCGCTCGTGGCTTGTGGGCTATGGTGGTATCGGTAATGGTTTTTACAATAATAAATGCCGGCAATGGTTTTGCTGAAAAGACAAGTCCTCAAGGGCAGGGTTTTAATTCACCCGAGGCTGCGGTTTTGGCCATTGTCGCCACCGTCCGGGAGTATGATGCAGCAAAAGCCCTGACCATTCTTGGACCGGATGCCGAAGAAATTATTTTCTTTGGTGATGAGGTTCAGGGAAAAGAAGAGACGGATGATTTTATCAAGAAATATGATGAGAAACACCGCTTTGATATGGTGAGTCCAACCCTGGCATTCCTTTTTATCGGAAACGACGACTGGCCGTTCCCGATTCCCATAATAAAAAACGGTGAAAGCTGGTTTTTCGATGTAGCGGCCGGTAAGGAAGAGATTTTAAATCGCAGAATAGGTGAGAATGAACTTGATGTTATCCAGGTAATGCAGGCCTATGTGGAGGCGCAGTTCGAGTATGCGAGTAAGGACCGTGATGGTGATGGAATCCGGGAATTTGCCCAGAAGATTAAAAGTGACAAAGGCAAAAAGAATGGGTTGTACTGGCCGGTAAAAAAAGGTGAGAAATTAAGCCCGCTTGGTCCCTTAATCGCCGAGATCAGAAGTGAAAAAGATGAAGTAAACGCCAATAAGACTCAACCCTATCATGGCTATTACTATAAAATCATCACCCGGCAGGGGGAAAAAGCTCCCGGCGGAGCCTATGACTATGTTGTCAACGGTAATATGATCTTAGGATTCGCCCTGATCGCCTGCCCGGCAAAATACGGGGCTTCCGGAATCATGACGTTTGCCGTAAACCGGGAGGGCATCGTCTATGAAGTCGATCTTGGTGAAAAAACATTGCAGATTGCCACGGGAAAAATTAAATACGACCTTGATAAAACCTGGCAGAAAGTGATCGACCTGGATCTGGATAATGAGTAGCAGGATGCATACAGTTCATCCTGCATTTTAGGTTTATTGAACAACAGGAAATCAATCTGTTATTATCGATTTCCTGTTATTATCTCTTATATTTGTTCTTGTATGTGTTCTTGCTCCAAAACTTCCCTCAAGGCATCCTCTCTATCTTTGGTAAGTGATGTCTGTATGACAGTACCTTTACCGGCAAAGGAAGCAAGTCGTTCCAGAACTTTGTCAGGATTTGATTTTCTCACCAGGACAAAGAGGGCAGAGCCGCCGGGTTTAAATGACTCAGCCATCTCTTTCATTGTTCTGTCATCAATACCGATATCGGCCACGGCACCGGAAATGGCTCCACCGGCAGCACCAGCTGCCATACCAACCAGGGGATTTAAAAAGACGAATCCAATCAACATACCCCAGAAACTGCCACTCACGGCACCGGCAGCGGTGAGATTAACTGCCTGGTGAAGTTTGGTTTTGCCTTTGCTGTCTTTGGTTACGACCACTGCGTCTTCCATTTCGATCAGGTATTCTTTTTGCATCTTGGCAAGTTCAGCCCTCATTTCAAAGGCGGTTGACTCGTCATCAAAGGTTACTACAATAAGGTTGCTCAATTTGTTCTCCATTTTAATTTATTGGTTATAGGTTGATGTTTAATTAGCAATTTTGATGCCATGATGTGGGACTATTAAAAATATATGGAAACATACCTTAGCACCTAAGCATTCTGCTGCATAATGAAAACAAAGTGTCTCACAAGCACTCACATAGAGACATAAGCGTTTCGCCAGAACAAAATGACAAATCTTTTATAATAAATCCACTCAAATTAAATCATCTCTATTGCACAGGCTTGAGAAACACCGCCGCCCCCACAAAGCGTGGCAATGCCCAGTGAGCTGCCATTTTTTTCATGGCATGGATCAGGGTAACAATTGTTCTGGAACCGATAGAGCCGACAGAATGGCCTAACCCAATACCCGAGCCATTGATATTCGTGATTTCCCTTTTCAGTCCAAGTTCATTTTCACATCCGATATATTGCGCGACAAAGGCTTCATTGACTTCTATAAGTTCAAAATCATTAATGGCAAGGGATGATTTGTCCAAAAGGCTTTTTACTGCCGGGACCGGGGAAATTCTCATGATGGTGGGGTGGCAGGCACCCACCCCTGTTTCTTTAATCCTGGCAATGGGATTTAAACCCAGTTCTTTGGCTTTGTCCGATGACATGAGGACCATATCCTCAACTACTCAAGATTTCTTTATATGTATTCAATTATCTTGGTATTTAGAACGATGGTCCCAAATTATGAGCTAAAGAGCATGGATCAAAAGACACCGATATCGTCTGCGGCTCAACTGGAATTGTAAGCAGGAATACATGCTCTGGGAAAAACTAGAACTAAATATTTTCTTTTACCGGCGATACAATACCAGCTATACGTCGCGTTAGAGAATAAATCCTCAGAAACTTGTCGATGAGTGATATTTCGATTCGATTGGTTTCAAGCTCAACCATTTCTCCCAAGCCAAGCCTTTCTGATTTCCGCGCAAGAAGCTTGCCCACAAGTTGATCAATTGTGTCTTTTTTATTAATGGTCTTTATAGCAGCTGTCCGATCATTGTCCCGTATTGACTGGACAGCAAAATCTATGGCCTGTAAGACTTCGCCATGAAGATCCCTGAGCATTTGCCGGGTGGCTTCACTTACCTGGCGTTCTTTTTTGATAAATTTTTTAATCAGGCCTGATAGATCAGTTTCAATAACATCTGCTAAACTTTCCAGATTTACGGTTGCAGTCATCAGTTCCTGATGGATACTGCTTTCTTCTTCGGTTAGTGATTGCTGGCGGATTTTACTCAAAAATTTAAAAATTTCAGCTTCAAGAATATCCACTTTATCATCAAGACTGATGATCGCATTGATATGTTTTTTGTCTTTCTGTCGTGTGGCTTCCAGCAGTTCGGACAGCATTGTATGGGCGATCTGACCCATACGCCCAAATTCATGGCGAACCTGGTCTAAAGCGACAGTTGGGATAGAGATAACCTCTTCATCCAGAAATTTGGGTTTGATGATAAGCTCAACCTTTTCAGGGCGGTCCGGGTATATTTTCTGAGCCGCAGTGGCAAACCAATGGGTGAACCCAATAAATAATACAGTATTGATGACATTGAAG
>QMMT01000264.1 GCA_003647385.1 Deltaproteobacteria bacterium | reverse complement strand
TATTTATCCTGGGTATGGCTGGACTCTGTATGGTCTGGTTTTCGGGGTCACTCAATACGCAGGCGTATCCGCCCATTAAAAAAAGAAAACGGAACCTCCGATTAAAACCAGGCCCTCTTTTTTCCGACAAATTTTTTCAACTATTAAAAATCGTTTTTTTAGAAGTAATTTTCTTGCAGCGTTTTTTCAAATTGTCACGGGTTCGATGGACGATTCATGCTTTGATCTTTTTTCCATTTTTTTTCCGTTTTTTTTTCGGTCTGGCCGCACTTTTGCTTTCCATATTTCTGCCCGACGCTTCCATCACCTTGGCCATGCTGGATAAAAACCATGCCCTGCGGGCCTTGTTCTTCGATGTTACCGGCCTGATGATCCTTACAGGCTCGCTGCTCTTTATTGTCCGTAAAAAAAAAGAAACGAATGAAACCATTACCTCACTGCCTGAACCCGGCCCGGGGATGCCGATGATGATCGGCCTGATTGTTGGAGTAGGGTTTATCCTGGAAGGACTGCGCATTGCCATGACCGGATGGGTTGACGGGGCAGGATGGGCGCCTCTGGGCTATGGTATCAGTCTGCTATTTAAAGGCATGACGGGTTTGACGGATATCTACGGTTATGTCTGGTATGTCCATGCCATCCTGACAGGTGTGTTTATAGCCCTGGTCCCCTTTACGCGAATGGCTCATATTATCACCGCGCCCTTGGTTTTGATTCTCAATGCCCGAGCCCGGAAAAAGGAAAATTTTCAAAAATAAAAATAAAACCGCTTACCATTATGAAAGGAGTAAAAATATGGAAATTCAAGGTTATCAAATACCCGAAGACCTACACTATGAAAAAAACCACTATTGGGTGCGGACCGAAGGCGATATACTGATCATGGGCATGGATGACTTTGCCCAGCAGATGGCCGGTGATATCGTCTTTGTAAAGATCCCCTTTGCAGGGAAAAATCTCAAAATTGGCAAAAAATTTGCCCAGGTTGAATCGGGCAAATGGCTGGGCAAGGTCTATGCTCCGGTCAACGGTGAGCTGATTGAGGGTAATGAAGCCCTTGAGGCTGATCCTGCGCTTATTAATCAGGATTGTTATGGGGCCGGTTGGATGTATAAAATCAAACCCGCTGACTTAAGTGAGGTTGAGAACCTGATCCATGGCGTAGCCGCTATTGAAAAATGGCTTTTAACTGATATCGAAAAGTATAAAGAAGACTAAAAAAATGGCCCAGACAGATTACGGCATCGTGGAAATTATGCAGATGGATGCCTGCACCGGGTGCAGTTTTTGTGTTGACGTGTGCCCTGCAGTGCTGGCCGCAGGGGACGGTAGGCTGTCGGGTGAGTATAGGATAAATGAATTGCGCAGAATCATGCGGTCACGCACAGGATTTTTGCAAAAATTTCTTGGCAGAAAGGCACCAACCAGAGAGCAGTTAAAACCATTCAGTGATAACGTATTTGCCTGCACCCTTTGCGGCAGGTGCCAGCAGATCTGCCCGTCGGGTATACGATTAAAAGATCTGTGGGTCTCCCTGCGCCAGGACATGGTTCACAGCCAGGCTTATCCAAAGAGAATAGACATGATCAATGAAAATCTGGCTGAAAGCCACAACGTTTTTGATGAGGATAACGAGGAGCGTGCCGAATGGGTGGAGGATATGCCTGCTGCCCCGGATCATGGATATATAAAAGATCAGGCGGACGTGGTCTACTTTACCGGTTGCGTCTCTTCCTATTACCCTATGGTTCAGACCATTCCCATTGCGCTGGTGCAAATTCTTACTGTAGCCCACGTGGACTTCACCCTGCTGGGTGAAGAGGAATGGTGCTGCGGGTTTCCCCTGTTAGGTGCCGGGCTCAGGGATCAGGCCAGGGATCTAATTCAGCACAATATAGAAGCAGTGCGGGCAAAAGGAGCTAGAAAAGTAATTTTTTCCTGCCCCTCCTGTTATCAGATGTGGCAGGAGCATTACCCAAAAGAATTTGAGATCTATCACATTACACAGTTTGTAAACGAGTTGCTGGCTTCAGGACAACTTGCCTTTAATGATCTATCTTTGACTGTGACCTATCATGATCCCTGTGATCTGGGTCGTGGAACTGGAGAATATGAAGCCCCGAGGCAGGTTATTCGTTCCATCCCGGGAGTTGAGCTTGTGGAGATGGCCCACAACCGTGAGAATTGTCTATGCTGCGGCGGTGGCGGCAACCTGGAGATGATCGACCCAGGACTTTCTGCCGATATTGCAAAGATTAAAATCGATGAGGCGATGCAAACCGGGGCTCAAGTCATTGTCACGGCTTGTCAGCAATGTGTGCGCACCATGACTACCTATGCGAAAAGAAATAAAATCCCCATCAAAATCATGGATATCACTCAGCTTATACACAAGGCGATGCTCGATAAAGGTCGATCAGGCAGCAGCTAAGCTGATTTTGAAATAAAATGACTGAAATTCCATTAAAAGGAAATTAAAATGAAATTATACAACCTTGGTAAAGTGCCCTGGAAAGAATCCCAGTTGATTTACCATGCTTTGGCCCTATGCGGTGAGGAAGCCCTGTGTCTGCTATCACCTGCCAGTCCGTATGTCTGCATTGGGTTTCATCAGGATGTGACCCAGGAGGTTGACCTTGAGTATTGCCGGCAGAACCATATTCCGGTATTTCGGCGTGAGGTGGGAGGGGGAGCTGTTTTTCTTGACGGCAACCAATTGTTTTTTCAACTGATTCTCAATCGAAATTCTCCTCATGCGCCAAAACGAATTGATGCGTTTTACCGTAAATTTTTACAACCTATTATAAATGTTCATAACAAGATCGGAGTACCGGTTGCCTTCAAGCCCGTTAATGATCTAATGGCTGGGCATCGCAAAATTTCAGGAACCGGTGCCGGCGAGATAGGGGATAGTATTGTATTTGTGGGGAATCTGATTTTAGATTTTGACTATGAAACCATGTCCAGAGTTTTAAAAATTCCAGATGAAAAATTTCGTGATAAAATTAAAAAAGGAATACAAGAGAACCTGAGCACTATCGGAAGGGAATTGGGCCAGGAAAGCCTGAACCAATGGGACGAGAAAATGCTGAATGGCCTGATGAGTAAAGAATTTGAAAACATTCTGGGCCCGTTTACAACCGGCCGGATGGATGCGGCACTTATCGATAAAATTCAAAAATTAAAAACAACCATGCTCGATGACAAATGGCTTTACCGAAAAGGCAGAAAGTTGACCGGGCGTGTTGTAAAAGTGAATGCAGGTCTTGAAATGGTGCAGCATATGCACAAAGCTGCCGGGGGGTTGATCAAAACAAATTTTGAAATCAGGGAAGGTAAACTGTCCAATATAAATATCTCAGGCGATTTTTTTTGTTTTCCGCATACACTTGTCCAGAAGATGGAGAAACATCTTGAAGGGACTGCATTGGAAAATATCCAGAAGATTCTTATGGCTGTTTATGACGACCCAGAGAATCAAATCCCTGGTGTTTCAATAGAAGATTGGATGATGGTTATTAAAAAATGATATTAAATTGAGGACGACACTGACCCACCCACAGAACCAGGGATCTAAGGCCTCACCTTCCACCGGGATTGAACAAGTTGGAAAGAAGTTGCGAGGATACATGGGCGCCATGAAACCCATTTAAATTTTTTATACAGCTGCTTGGTTTTATCTAGAGGCCCAGCATGGGAAGGACCCTGAATACTGTTTCACTTATATTTTTTTCCAGGTTCAAGGCCATCTCTTTTTTTTCATTCTCTGTCAACTGTTCAGGACTATCCGGCAGTTCTTTAATATCCAGCTTTGAAAAATTTTCCTGCCTGCCGGTCCGGGTTATCGTTCTGTGGCCTTTTCTGTACAGATTCATATCCAGACAAATATAAGACCGGGCAGGTTGTTTTATCAGAACTTCCAAAATCTTTCTGTCATAAAATCCATATCCAAGGGTTCCATCCTGCTTAAAGATATCCATAGGTACGATTTTAACAATCATATCTGCCCGGCCGTCTTCCAGGGCTGTTTTATCCTCAACCTCGATGACCTTGTATCCCTTTGAAACAAGATAGTCCCTGGCACTTTGCGTTATGGCATCCTTAAACTTTTTAGTATCGATATTTGAGACCTGGTGTCTGAATACAAAAGTTCTACTTTTAATATACTTCGGGGCATCTGGAAATTGATTCTGTATCCCCACAATCATATCAGATGTCTCTGTCATGGTTGGAAACGGGGCGCAGGCAAATACAGAAAGCATAAGAATTCCCAGCAGCATGATGCAAAAAAATTGTTTCAAAGCTTCCTCCTGTCCAATGATCTGACATAATTATTAAGTTCAACAATGCTAACAGATTATGAAAATTATGACAAACTAAACAATTGTAACCTTTTTTACTCAATTTAAGGAAGTTTTTGTTATAGTGTTACTTTTTTTTCATAGGAAAAAAAGTAC
>QMMT01000263.1 GCA_003647385.1 Deltaproteobacteria bacterium | reverse complement strand
GTCATAAGGATATATGCTCTCATTTTTTTTAAATATTGACAATACCTCTTGGTATAATAAATTAAGGTTTATGGAAAAGAAAAATCCGAAATTATCAAAATCACGGCGTAAAAAGATCATCTCGCAGGTTTCTATTTATCGATCCAGGCTTTTGCTGGCTGCACTGTGTATGATCGTAGTCGCTGCAACCAACGGAGCCATGGCACTTATGGTCAAGCCGGTCATGGACGATATTTTCATCAGCCAGAACAAAGAGATGCTCTTATTGATTCCCGGGATTGCCATTCTTATTTTCTTTTTAAAAGGCACCGGCTCGTATGGATCTGAATATTTAATGAACTATATCGGAGAGAAGATTATCCGGTTTTTCAGGGATTCTTTGTATGAAAAGATTACAGATCTCCCCATTTCCTTTATCCACAAGGAAAAAACAGGCGCTTTGATGTCCCGCATAACCAATGATGTAAACATCGTAAAAGGAATGGTTTCAACAGCTGTGATTAATCTGTTCAGAGATTTTTTTTCAGTGATTGCCTTTTTGTTTGTTATTTTTTACCGGGACTGGCAACTGGCACTGGGTGCTTTTATTGTGCTTCCGTTGGCATTTTATCCCATTGTTTTGTTTGGCAGGCGTGTCAGAAAATTTTCCACCGGCACTCAGGAAACCATGGCGGATTTAAATTCATTCCTGCATGAAACCTTTACCGGCAGCAAGATTATAAAGATCTTTAACCTGCAGGCCTTTGAAAAAAAACGGTTTAAAGAGAAAACAAAAATACTTTTTCAGCTTGAGATGAAAAAAGTCATCGCTAAAGCACTGTCTTCACCTATTATGGAGTTTTTAGGCGGGCTTGGTATTGCATTTATTATCTGGTTTGGCGGTATGAGAGTGATTAACGGCACATCAACACCGGGAACTTTTTTTTCATTTTTAACGGCTGTGATGATGCTTTATGATCCGGTTAAAAAATTATCCAAACTCAATAACACCATCCAGGAAGGGGTGGCATCCGCCACAAGGATATTTGATGTACTGGAGGAAGATTCTGTCATTTTGGAAAAAGAATTTCCTGAAATTTTAACAGGGAACACCTTTGAAGTGACGTTTGATCACGTCAGTTTTGCATATAATAAAAATGAAGCGACGGCATTAAATGATATCAATCTTACGGTTGAACCCGGAGAAGTCCTGGCTCTTGTGGGGATGAGCGGTGGCGGAAAAACCAGCCTTGTCAATCTTGTGCCGCGGTTGTATGATGCCACAAGAGGCACCGTGTTGATTGCAGGAAAAGATATTAAAGACTATTCAATTAAGTCTTTGCGGGATCATATTTCCATTGTGACCCAGGAGCCGATCCTGTTTAATGAATCAGTGAAAGATAATATTCGATACGGGAAAATGGATGCCACGGATCTTGAGATAGAAATGGCCGCAAAAGCTGCCTATGCCTATGATTTTATACAAGGCTTTCCCAAAGGATTTGATACCGTTATCGGTGAGCTGGGTTCCCGGCTTTCCGGCGGAGAAAAGCAGCGGATCTGTATTGCAAGGGCCCTGATCAAGGATGCACCGATTCTTATCCTGGATGAAGCAACCTCTGCTTTGGATTCACAGGCCGAAAGAGTCGTTCAAAAGGCACTGGAAAACCTGATGAAAGGCAGGACTTCCTTTGTAATAGCACACAGGTTGTCCACCATTGATTATGCCTCAAGAATTATATTGTTGAAAAACGGGTCTATAAAAGAGCAGGGGACCCATGACGAGTTGATGGCACAAAAAGGAGAATATTTTAAACTTCAGACCCTGCAGGCTGCTAAAGGGTTGAATAATTAAAGGAGAAAATTATGGCTGTTTCCGAAGAACTATTGGAAATACTGGTTTGCCCTAAATGCAAGGGTGAGATTCAATTAAATGATAAAAAAGATGGACTTATCTGTGACGCATGTGCGCTGTTATATGAAATAAAAGATGATATCCCTATCATGCTGATTGATGAAGCAAAGCCGTTATAAGTCATGAGTATCCCTAAAAAACCGGATAAGGCAAAACTGGTTGTGGGCTGTATTATGAATGATAAGGCCTTAATTGAGACGCTTTTCCCTCTGCTGGAAGATACGTTCGGGCCGGTGGACATGATCAGCCGCTGGCTTGATTTTGTTTATACCAATTATTATTACGAAGAGATGGGAATGCCTTTGTTTCGAAAAGTGTTTACCTTTAAGCGCCTGATTGAACAGGATGAGCTTGCCTTGATTAAAGAAAAGACCAATAAAATTGAAACAAAGTTTATGACGGATGAAAAGCGTTCAGTAAATATTGATCCGGGATATCTTGTCTCCTCTAGGTTTATTCTGGCCACGGGCAAGGAATATTCCCACAGAATTTATATTGGTCACAAAATGTATGCAGATCTGACATTGATGTATTCAAAAAAAGAGGGTTTTAAAACCCTTGAGTGGACATATCCGGATTATGCGTCCCAGAGTATGATGTCCTTTCTATCAAAGGTCAGGCACAAATATCTTTTGGATCTAAAGACAAGTAAAGGAAAAAAAAATGATTAAAAGTATGACTGCTTTTTCTCAAGATTCGAAAACCTGTGGCACCATCACGGCTGATGTCACCATCCGTTCGTATAATTCACGACATCTTGATATTGTTTTTTATGGCCCCGAATCCTGCCAGATGTTTGAAGAGGGTGTCAAAAAGATTATTGGCAAGACCCATGACAGGGGAAGAATTGAGATCAAACTGTTTATCCGGGATGATGCAGAGGACCTGGATCAGTTTGAAGTGGATGAGGCAAAAGCTGCATCCTATTATCAGGCATTAAAAAAGATTAAAGAATCGTTAAATCTGTCCACTGATATTTCTATTGAAAATATTTTAACGGCCAGGAATGTGATTGTTCCGTCTAAAAAAGAGCAGGATTCTCAAATCCTTTGGGAGGCAATTGAACCGGCAATTGAAGCTGGAAGTATTGACCTGGACATTATGCGCAGGAAGGAAGGAAAAAATCTCTATTCAGACCTTGCTGCAAGAATTGATCATATTGAAAAGGATTTAAAACGAATTGAGAAAGATGCCGCTAAAATCCCATTGATGTATAAGCAAAGGCTCATGGATAAGATTTCCTTTTTGACCTCTGATACGGATGAATTGGACCCTGTGAGGATTTCCCAGGAGGCAGCCATCCTGGCAGACAAGAGCGATGTGTCAGAAGAAATTGTCAGACTCTACAGCCATATCAATCAGTTCCGGGATATTCTTGATTCAGATGATTCCGAAGGCCGAAAACTTAATTTTTTAATCCAGGAGTTTAACAGAGAGTTTAACACCATCGGATCAAAGTCCGGAAATGCGTCTTTATCTCATAAGGTGGTTGATCTGAAATCCCAGCTGGAAAAAATCAGGGAACAGGTACAGAATATAGAGTAATGTTTTTATAAATCAAGAAGGATGAATCCATGGAACAGCTCCTTTTAAATTTAGGCTTTGGAAATACTGTGGTGGCGCAAAAAGTTGTGGCAATTTTAACTCCCAACTCATCACCCATGAAAAGGGTCAAAGATGAAGCCCGGGAGGAAAAACGCCTGGTTGATGTCACCCACGGCAGGAAAACCCGTGCAGTTATCATTACAGAAAGCAATCATGTTATTCTTTCCGCCATCCAGGCCGAGACGGTTTCCAACCGGTTTGAATCCCTGCTGGAAGGGGAAGAATAATTTCATGACCGGTATCGGAAAATTATTTGTCATCTCCGCCCCGTCCGGGGCCGGGAAAACGACATTGATAAAAAAGATATTAAATCGGTTTAAAAATCTTTCTTATTCTGTATCACACACCACCAGACTTCCGCGAAAAAATGAACGAGACAGTATTGATTATTTTTTTATTCACCCGGATGACTTTGAAGAGAAAATTGCTCAGGATCACTGGCTTGAATGGGCAAAGGTTCATGATAATTATTATGGCACATCCAAAGAATTTGTAGGGAATAGCCTTGAAAAAGGTCAGAATCTTCTTCTGGATATTGATGTCCAGGGTGCAGGACAGATCATGGCATCAGATATAGATCTTGTTTCTATCTTTATTATGCCGCCTTCCTTTGAAGTTTTGTCACAAAGGCTTGAAAATCGAAAAACAGATACCAAAGAAGTGATTGCCAAACGTCTTGCGAATGCAAAATCAGAAATCATGCAAAAAGATCTGTATCAATACGTGGTGATCAATGATGATCTTGATGAAGCCATAGAAAAACTTTGTTCAATCTTTGAAAAAGAGATGGCCTGAAATCATGAAAGAGAAAACGGATATTCTTTTCGGATTCCACTCCGTGTATGAAGCATTAAAGGCTAAGAAAAGAATAGTATATAAGATTTATATTTCAAAAAAGCGATCCCGGCAAAGAACCGAGAAAATTGAGATCCTTGCCAGAAAAGACAATATTCAACTTGAGG
>QMMT01000262.1 GCA_003647385.1 Deltaproteobacteria bacterium | reverse complement strand
TGCAAAGAAATCTTTTATACACGGCCATGACCCGGGGCAAAAACCTGGTGATCATTGTGGGATCATCAAATGCCCTTAAAATAGCATTGAATAATAATAAAACTTCTTTACGCCTCTCAGGTCTTAAACAAAAATTGATGTCTCCGTGATATTGATCATTTGTTTCTATCCCAGAAAACCTTGTCGTGGCATAAACCACTCATTTGCCATAAGCGCCCTCGCTTCCGATGTAAGGGGGATGAGGTCACTTTTGTCAAGAAAGTCCAAATTGAATTTTCGATTTAAGGCGGCAAAATGTTTTATACCGAATGCAATTTTATTGAGATAAGAAAAAACACCTATCGCTCCTGTAGAAAAATCATTTGCTCTCGTGCCGTAAATGGCACGCAGATCCGGGAGATCACAAAAAATCTCTTCAACGGTTGAACCGTATGCCTTAAATCTTTCAGGCACGTGCCCGCTTTTTATCTGTTCTCCGATTTTTTTACCGGTCATGGCTGCGGCCATTGAGGCACGGCACAAACCAATACCCACAACATGCCCCTCTCCATAAGCCAGCCCTTTGAATACTTGATCCTCGCTTGCAAAGCCACCGGTCATGACGATGGCGGGAGGAGTCAATCTCTCTGTTTTCAATTGAGTGCAAATGCGGACCACTGCGTCTTCCAGACAGACCGTGGGCAAAGACCACTCGTTCATCATTTTTGACGGGCTGTATCCGGACCCTCCTCCGGCGCCGTCAAAGGTTACCATATCCACCTGCGCTTCACAGGCAATCCGAAGCACACGTTCTATATCTGCCCTGTCATATCCAGCCATCTTAAAATAGATATTTTTAGCACCCCATTCCCTTAATGCCTTAATATGGGAGACAAGGGAGTTTTCTTTCCATAATGGTAATCGGGCATAGGTGTAAAAATTAGGACATACACCGTCATTATATGCCTTTTGTATGGACGGATCACTTGGATCAGGGTGAACTATAGTACCGCGCTCCTGCTTTTTAAGTGCAGTTTCAATATCTTTTATCCGTATGACCGGTTGGGTCCCCTTTGCGGCCTGGCCAAACTTTATTTCAATGGCCTCTGCTCCATATTTTTGTATAGCGATTTTGGGAACACCCATCAAGTCATCATCCACATTACATTGTAAAACAATCTGCCCATAACCTCTGTCATATTTACGAAAGCTGTCAAGGGCCTTGTCCAGCAGAGGAAAATCCGTGACCACTCCGTTTTCTAGTTTCAAATTCGGATCATTATTAACAGCGTGCTCACCAATCACGCAGGTCACTCCGGCCATGGCAGCCCCGGAAAAATAATCCTGCCAGTTGAGCTTAATAAGGGCAGGAAGTATGATGGGCATCGTCATTTTAACGGGATTGATGATCCCGTAAGTACGTTCAAGGTTTACATTAAAGATGCCAGCATCTTCAGGGGTTTCATCGGCTCCAAGAGCACCAAACACTCGGCCATTAATATTAAAGTGTGAAAAATCAATGGGATAATCTTTTTCTGATGCGATTTGATTATTCCCAGTTGTCATGGGGTATACCGTTTGAGCTCCCAGGACGGCCGCCTGTGCCAATTCACAGGTTCCAGCACAATCTTCCGTACAAAAAGAGCACATGCCGGATTGAGGGGATATAAAAGCACTCCTATTTTTTGCAAATGTAAATCCGGAGCCCAGGTTTGGAGAATAAGACATGGCAAAGAACCTCCTTTTTATTATTTTAATTCATTTTTTATTCCGTTACTCAAAGAATACCCTGTTGGTTACTCTTGAAGTACGGACACCATCTTAAAATAAAAACCGATAGAATCATTCGGGTTCCTACCAGATAACCGAATCAGACTGAGTAAGTCAACCCTCCAGAAAAAGCAGCATGGAAAAGTAGATTAACTGACTGTCTAAAATATCGGGGCAGGATTATTTCTTACTACTTGCCTGTTTGTCACGTTTTGTATTATTTTAATGGCAATTTTTTACAGAATAATAATCGCAGGATGAATAATGAATTTTACTAAAACAGCAAGAAAACCGGCATTATTTTCAGACAAAGCCTATTTTTTTATTTTTTCAGATAATAATATTCTTGTTAAGGAAAAATCAGAAAACCTTGTATCCATCCCCTGTATTGATAAAAAATCAGTTGCGAAAATTAAAGTAAATGAAATCTGCTTTTTGGGTATGGTTGAAAAGAATTGCTGTTATTGTGCAGGGGTTTCACAGGATCGTTTACCGCATCAATTCAAATGGATTAACTTGCGATCCTTATTTGGTAAAATTGATAATGGCTTCTGGAGTATCGCAGGATATGCCAGGCAGATTTATGACTGGAATATGAATTTTAAATTCTGCGGAAGATGTGGCGCTAAAACAAAGAAAAATAAAAATGAACATGCAAGGATATGCCCCAAATGTAATTTGACAAGCTATCCTCGTATTTCACCTGCCATCATTACAGCAGTGGTAAAGGATAATCAGATTCTTCTTGCAAGGGGTATCCAGTTTCCAAATAAAAAAATGTTCAGTGTTTTAGCAGGCTTTGTGGAGCCGGGAGAAACACTGGAAGAATGTGTGAAACGTGAAATTTTTGAAGAAGTCGGCATAAAAGTGAAAAATATTCACTATTTCAAAAGCCAGTCATGGCCTTTCCCGGACAGCCTTATGATTGGTTTTACTGCTGCTTATGAAAGCGGCGAAATATTAATCGATACCAAAGAAATTGCTGAAGCCGGCTGGTTTAAAGCAGACAACCTTCCGATTATACCAGGACAGCAGACACTGGCTGGTGAGCTGATTGAGTGGTTTGTTCTGAATGAGAATGAAAAACTTATATTCATAAAATAGAGCTTTGACCAGAAATTCACCAAAAGTTCAAAGGTTTGACAATGAGAATCTTTCCCTGTATCTTTTTTGAGTTTTGTTTAAATGTTTTTAAGTAAAGGCGTTCATGGATAAAGACAAGTGTGTCAGTATGATTCGATCAGCGGTTCAAAGAGGGTCTCACCCAGGGCCTCCGGAGGATGATCTGTTCCAGCCAACCAGTGTGATAGCTCTGTTTGTTTTTAATGAGGAAGTTGAGCTTTTGTTTATCCAGAAGGCAGATGTAAAAGGATATGCCTGGGCCAACCAGATGGCATTTCCCGGCGGGCATAAAGACAAGACAGATCTTTCAACAAGGGACACAGCGTTAAGGGAATTGACGGAAGAAATGGGGATAAACCGGGAAAATGTAGAGGTTGTCGGTTCGCTTGGGCATTTCCAGACGATTAACAGCAAAGATATTGAAGCCTGGATCGGTATATGGAATCGAAAAGATATCATTCAGCATGATACATCGGAAATATCCAGGGTATTTCATATTCCCTTAAAATATCTGATCGATCTGCATAAAAAAAATGATTTTCATCGAAAGACACCCAATGTCATGCAGTTGACATACCCCTATGAAGATGTATTGATCTGGGGGGTGACAGCAAAAATTTTGTACCATCTTATCGAGAGTTTGTTAAAGAACGATTAATTATTTTTTGAACGTCTTTTAAGTCTTAAAAATATTTTAATTACAAGGGTTAGGCTTAAAAACGCCAGAAAGCACGGGAACCACACATGTTCATAGAAATTCGGATTGACGGAACCGACAAAAATACCGGCAACAGCAAAGACAAATACAAAAAGCATTAGAGTGATAAGTGTCCAGCAGGCAAAATTTGAATCATACCAGGGCGTTATGGTTTTCCTGAAAAATGGGTTTTGATCTAATTGCATTTGCGTTTCTATTAAATTTTTGTTAAAATCACAACATATAGATTTTTTTCTTGACAAACAACAATATGTTGCATAAACCTAATGCCCAGCGAGTAATTCGATATACAGGACAATTTTTTTACAGCCTTTAAAAACGCTTACAAAAGATAGGTTAATTTCAACCAGATTTCAAGAGGTAGTTACATGTTTGAGCAAATAAAAAAACGGGATGGAAGAATAGCAGAGTTTGATTCATCAAAAATTACCCACGCCATTCAAAAAGCAGGTGAGGCAACCGGTGAATTTAATGGAAGAGAAGCAAAAAAGATGACAATGAAAGTTGTCACGCTGGCAAGAGACTTACGTCTTGGAGCTACCCCTGAAGTAGAAGAAGTTCAGGACATCGTTGAAAGAGTTCTTTTGGATTCCCCGTTTTATAAAACAGCCAAAGCATACATTATTTACCGGGAGCAGCATAACCAGATCAGAAAGATTGCCATTAAAGAGAATGTCGGGCTCATGGAATCCTATATTCGGAAAATGGACTGGAAGGTCAAAGAAAACAGCAATATGAGTTATTCTCTCCAGGGATTGAACAATTATATCTCTTCAGATATTACAGCTGAATACTGGCTCAACAAGATTTATCCGCCGGACGTAAGAGAAGCACATTACAGAGGAGACCTTCATATTCATGATTTAAGTCTTTTGTC
>QMMT01000261.1 GCA_003647385.1 Deltaproteobacteria bacterium | reverse complement strand
TGGATTAGCGGGGCGGAAATGTGTATTCGCTGTGGATGGGCCAATGCCGTGGATCCGATATACACTCGCTATCATGATGAGGAGTGGGGTGTGCCGGCTCATGACGATAAAAAACTTTTTGAATTTATCATCCTGGAGGGTGCCCAGGCAGGTCTCTCCTGGTTGACGATTCTTAAAAGAAGACCGGGATATAAAAAAGCATTTGCAAAATTTAATGTTGAAAAAGTGGCAAGATTCACCCCTGAAAAAATTGAAACACTCCTTTTGGACCCGGGTATTATCCGTAACCGGCTCAAAGTCAATGCGGCAGTTACAAATGCAAGGGCATTTATTAAAATCCAGGAAGAATTTGGATCATTTGATACCTACTCCTGGCGTTTTGTTGATGGCAAACCCAAAACAAATAATTTTGAATCTTTAGACCAGGTGCCCGCTACAACCAGGGAATCAGATGCTTTTTCAAAAGATCTTAAACAACGGGGATTTAAATTTGTGGGTTCAACCATCATCTATGCCCATATGCAGGCAGTCGGCATGGTGAATGATCATCTTGTCTCCTGCTTCAGACAAAAAGAGGTGATGGTAGAATAATGACACCCTTTGGTTCATGGTCAGGTGACTTTAATCATCCTGATACAAAAGGCTTATTGAAGTTAAACAGCCCTTCTTTTTCCCTTGAACGATTTAAAGAAAAACGCTGGTGCTACATGGGTATCATACACCCGGATATCATTTTTGGATGTGCAGTGATACATCTTGGATATATTTCAAGTGCCTTTGCCTTTGGTTTTGACCGGCAGCAGCAAAAAATGACGAACCATTCTCTTGTATTCCCCCCCCTGGGACAAGTTCGGTACGATCAAAATCCTGAAAATGGTATTTGCAGCTATAAAAGTTTCAGGGGCAGACTGATTCTCACCCATAATAAAAAACCAGCCCCGAGTAAAATCAAAGCCTCATTCTATCTGCCCGGCAAATCTCTTAAAGCTGATATAGAGGTGATTGAACCAGAGAATGGCATATCCCCCATGCACTTTTTAATGCCAATGGAAAACAGCAGACAGGCATTTACAAGTAAAACCGCCGGATTAAAAGCCCGTGGAAAAATCATTATCAATAAAAAAACCTTTGATCTTTCATCCAAAAATACCTTTGTGGTGTTTGACTGGACCCATGGATTTTATCCCAGACAAACATTCTGGAACTGGGCATGCGGTGCAGGCTTTGCCGATGATGGAACTCAAATCGGATTTAATTTTTCATCGGGTGTTTATGAAAACGGTTTTCTGGAAAATATCGTCTGGGTTAATGGGGCACCCTTAAAACACAGTGAGATTACATTCACCTATGATTCCAAAAAACCCGGGCATCCCTGGCAGATCAAAAGTAAAGATGACCTTATCAATCTAAGCTTCAACCCCGAAGGTATTAGAAGTGCAAATGACAATCTTGGGTTTATCAAAAGCAAATTCATTCAGCCCTGCGGCTCATTTGAAGGTTCAATTAAAACAAAGGACAACCACAGTTTTCACCTTTCTTCTGTTGGTGGTGTGGTTGAAGAACATTTTGCAAAATGGTAAATTAGGAGGAATAAAATGCTTCTTGTTACAGCGAATCAAATACAGGATATAGATAAGCAGACCATAGAATCTTTTGGTATCCCGGGACTGGTTTTAATGGAAAACGCCGGAAGGGGTGCATTTGATTTTCTGATCAAAAAAGTTAAACACATCACCCAGAAAAAAGTGGCCGTGATAGCCGGACGGGGCAACAATGGGGGGGATGGATTTGTCATTGCACGGTATTTGATGGAAAAAGACATCCCTGTCACCACCTTTTTATTGTCGACCCAAAAAAAAGTGGTGGGCGATGCAAAAGTCAATATGGATCTTTTACAAAAATTATGTGACCGATCCAACACCTGTTCCATTGTTGAAATTGCGGATGCAGATACGTTTAAGGAATTGAAAAGCCGTATTCTGCATCATGACCTCTTTATCGATGCCATTTTGGGAACCGGCCTTAACTCTGATGTCAGGGGATTTTTCAAGGATGCCATAGACTTAATAAATTCTTCTCAAGGATTTGTTTTTTCAGTTGATATCCCTTCGGGTCTTCACTCGGATACAGGTCAGCCATTAGGCATTGCTGTAAGGGCGGATGCCACAGCTACCTTTGCTTTTGCCAAGGCTGGTCACCTTCTCTATCCGGGGAATAGCTACACCGGTGACCTTGAAATCATTGATATTGGGATCCCTAAATTTATTGCCCAAAAGAAAAACATTAAACTCTCCCTGATTGAAAAAAAAGACATTGCCGCCTGTTTCATACCCCGGGACTTTCAAAGCCATAAAGGCAGTTTCGGCCATTTACTTGTCATTGCGGGTTCAACCGGAAAGACAGGGGCAGCAGCTCTTTGCACCAATGCAGCCATGCGGTGCGGAACAGGTCTTGTAACCTTAGGGGTTGCGAAAAGTCTCAATAAAAGCATTGAACCCCAGGTCATTGAACCCATGACCCACCCTTTATCTGAAAAAGAAAAAGGATTTTTATCAGACAATTGTTTTGATGAAATCCAAACACTTTTAAAAGGGAAACAGGCGCTTGCGCTGGGTCCGGGCCTGGGCACAGAAAAAAGGACAAAAAGACTTGTCCATAAACTCATTGAAAAAAGTGATGTACCACTCATTATTGATGCTGATGCAATCAATTGTATTGCAAAAAACGTAACGATTCTGAAAAAGAAAAAGGTGCCTGCCATATTAACCCCCCATCCGGGTGAAATGGCAAGGCTTTGTGATATGACAACCTTAGACATCCAGGCGGACAGAACAGGTATTGCATCACAGTTTGCAAAAACCCATGATGTCATTCTAATATTAAAAGGTGCCCAGACTGTTGTCAGCCTGACCGACGGCCGGTCCTTTATTTGTCCCACGGGTAATCCCGGTATGGCTTCCGGCGGTATGGGTGATGTGTTAACCGGCATGATTGCGGGTCTTTGTGCCCAGGGGTTTTCCCTTGAAGATGCAAGTCTTGCAGGTGTTTATATCCATGGCATGTGTGCAGATATTCTGCTTAAAGATATGGGCGCATTCGGCTTTGTTGCCACCGATATGATCCAGATGATTCCAAAAGCTATTCATCACTATCTGCTATGAAAACCCTGAAATCAGAAAGTTCAAGCCAGACATTTAAGATAGGGGAGACACTGGGCAGCAAAATTTATCAAGGGATCTGTATTGCCCTTAAAGGTGAACTGGGTGCAGGAAAGACAACCTTTGTCCAGGGATTTGCCAAAGGGCTTGGCGTGTCTGAAAAGTATTATATCACCAGCCCCACTTTTAACATCATCAATGAGTATCCGGCTCGTTCATTGACGCTGTGTCATCTTGATCTTTACCGGCTTGGTTCTGCTGATGAGCTGGAACATATCGGGTTTGACGATCTGATTGATAAACATCACATTATTATTGTTGAATGGCCTGAGATTCTAGATTATATCTCTTTTGAGTTTGATATTGACATTAATTTTAAATTTGATGAAGACTATAACAGAATAATATCCATTTCTGCCTCTGGACAACCAGGGACAAATCTGATAAGCAACTTATCTTTATAATTATATAATTTATTAGTATTTGGAGTGTATATGGCGTTAAGGGTACAAAAATATGGGGGAACCTCTGTTGAAGACATTGAATGTATCAACAATGTTGCCGACAGGGTCCAAAAAGCATCCGATGCGAATGACAAGGTTGTTGTTGTGCTCTCTGCCATGTCAGGTGTAACCGACAATCTTATTTCTCTTGCAAAGCAGGCTGCTAAAACACCGGATAAAAGGGAACTTGATGTACTGCTTGCTACGGGTGAACAGACCACTGCAGCTCTTCTTGCCATGATCCTCAAATCCAGAGGATACAAGGCAAAATCTTTTCTTGGCTTCCAGGCAGGAATTCATACGGATAAGACTTCCGGCAAGGCAAGAATAATGGACATTGACTGCAAAAACATACAACAGGCTCTTGGAGATGGACATATTGCGGTCGTTGCAGGATTTCAGGGTGTTGATAATGATGGCACCATCACCACCCTGGGTCGTGGTGGGTCAGACACATCCGCTGTTGCCATTGCATCATCCCTGAAAGCTGATGTCTGCGAAATTTTTACAGATGTGGATGGTGTATATACCACTGATCCCAGAATTTGCAGCACTGCAAGAAAAATCAACAAGATATCATACGAAGAAATGCTTGAAATGGCTATATTGGGTGCCAAGGTTCTTCAGATCCGTTCGGTTGAATTTGCAAAAAAATATAATGTACCCATACATGTTCGGTCATCATTCAATGAGGAGGAAGGAACAATGGTCGTCAACGAGAGTTCGGATATGGAAAGTGTCATTGTATCAGGAATTACCTTAGATATGAATGAGGCAAGAATCACTTTAAAGCGTGTTCCGGATCAGCC
>QMMT01000260.1 GCA_003647385.1 Deltaproteobacteria bacterium | reverse complement strand
TAGTAAAGAAGGCAAAAAAGGGCTAAAACCAAACCTTATACTTGAATCCGATGATACCGAGAAAAAAATCATCAAAGCAACCGGATCCTATTCTTCCCAGAACGGGTTTGAGTTTGTGCAATAGTTCAATTTTCCATTTGCTCAACACATTTTTTTTTACTCATCGGTCTTGTTAACCATTTGCTTCACGGCTTTAGCCATTGATTTGTTGATTCCGGCAAGCCCTGCAATCTCATCAATTGATGCTGTTTTTATTTTAGCCGTACCTTTAAAATGCTTCAGCAGTATCTGCTTTTTCTTTGGACCAATGCCGGGAACCAGATCAAGAGTTGAAAGTCCTGCTCGTTTTTCACGGCGTTTTCTCTGGAAAGTAATGGCAAATCTATGGGCCTCATCTCTGACACGCTGTAACAGATACAAGGCTTTTTTAGCCTGGCTGGTATTTAACGGATTGGATCTTCCTGGAATATAAATCTTATCAAATTTTTCGCCTTTTCCCTTATTTTTTTTTGCCAGCCCGACCACACAAAACCGATTTTCAATATTCAACTCTTTTATGACGGCCAAAGCCATTGAAAGCTGTCCTTTCCCCCCGTCAACCACCAGAAGGTCCGGGTGTTCCATTTCTGATGGATCTTTTGAAAAACGACGCTCAAGCACTTGAAACATATACGCATAGTCATCCTGGACATCGAGATCATGGATTATATATTTTCGATAGCCTTCTTTAAAGGGTCTTCCATCCTTAAACACCACCATGGAGGATACCGGGTCCTGCCCTGAAAGATTGGAGTTATCAAAACACTCGATCCTTGACGGCAGCTTTTCCATCTTTAACAGCTCCTTGAGCATCAGGATGGATGCCCGCTCCTCTTCTTCTTTCAGCAATCTTTTTTCAAGCTCTCGCAACGCATTGACATGAGCCATATCAACGAGCCTTTTTTTTTCACCCCGGGCCGGCGTATTGAGGCTTACCTTTTTCCCTTTTTTTTCAGTAAAACGGTATTCCAGAAGCGTTTTATTTTCAAGTTTCTGGTTTAACAGAATAAAAGAGGGTAAAAACAAACTGCTCTTATAATATTGAATCAAAAATGCAGATAAAATCTCATCCGGGGCCTTAAATCCCAGGTTAAAAGGATAATGTGCCGTATCAATCAGATACCCTGATCGAACCGCCATAACGACAATCACTGCCCTGCCCTTGTCTGCAGCAACGGCAATGATATCCCTGTCTTTTAAATCCCGGCTGACCACCACCTGTTTTTCCATGATATTTTCAATGGCAGATATCGCATCTCTAATCTGAGCTGCTTTCTCATATTCCCGTGATGATGAAAAGTCCATCATTTGGATTTTGAGTTTTTTTATAACCTGACCTGATTTCCCCTTTAGAAACAATACAGCATCCTGGACATGAATCTTATATTCCCTTGGTGAAACATCATTGCAGCAGGGTCCAAGGCAGGCTTTGATCTGAAAATTAAGACAGGGTCTGGACCGGTTCTTAAACTGAGTGTTTTTACATTGACGCAGCTTAAAAATTTTTTGAATCTGTTTTAAGGTTTTATTGACACTGCGGCTTGAAGAATAGGGACCAAAATAAAGGGCTTTATCATTCTTTATTTTCCTGGCTCTCTGAATGGCCGGATACGTTTCACTCATATCAATTCGAAGTAAGGGATAATTTTTCCCGTCTTTGAGAATCACATTATATTTAGGGTTATATTCTTTGATCAGGTTTGACTCAAGGATAAAGGCTTCATGGCCCGAAGAGGTGATAATAATATCAAAATCCTTGATCATTTCAAGGAGGGCTGCTGTTTTTGCATCATGATGTTTCTTTTTGACAAAATAAGATGACAAACGCTTTTTAAGATCGTTGGCCTTGCCCACATAAATCGTTTTTCCTTTGGCATCCTTCATCAGGTAAACGCCAGGGCTGTGGGGAGTTTGCCGATATTTTTCCACTATCGAATCTGTCATGGTCTTAAAACCGCTGAATTTCCATCAGCTCTTTAATTTTATCCCTGTATTCCGCTGCTGTCTCAAATTCAAGGTTTTCAGCCGCCTTTTTCATTTTAAATTCCAGATCCTTGACAATATCTTCAAGATTTAATTCTTGAGCTTCATATGCCTGAATATCCTCATTCACAGTCCCTTCAAGACCAGGTTGACTCTCTTTATTTGAATACTCAAACACATTAATACTTTTCTGGATGGTTGTGGGCACGATATGATGTTTTTCATTGTACACTCTCTGAATTTGCCGACGCCTGTTTGTCTCTGACATGGCTTTTTCCATAGAGGCGGTCTCTTTTTGAGCATACATGATTACCTTGCCGTATACATTTCTGGACGCCCGGCCGAAAATCTGTATAAAGGACCGGTACGATCTTAAAAATCCTTCCTTGTCTGCATCTAAAATAGCCACAAGAGAGACTTCAGGGATATCAAGGCCCTCTCTTAACAGATTGATCCCGATCAGCACATCAAAAAGTCCTCTTCGAAGATCCTGAA
The DNA here is from genome assembly GCA_003647385.1 of Deltaproteobacteria bacterium. GTDB lineage: Bacteria > Desulfobacterota > Desulfobacteria > Desulfobacterales > Desulfobacteraceae > Desulfobacula. The sequence goes on along the minus strand of QMMT01000260.1, from coordinate 1,961 downwards.
TGATGTCGATTCTCTCCATTGTACCGATATCGGAATGAAGATATTTTACCTTTACGCCCAGATCAGCATAATAATCGGTTAAATCTTCTGCCATTCGTTTGGTCAGGGTGGTGACAAGAACCCGTTCTTTTGCTTCGACCCGTTTCATTATCTCTTCGTAGAGATCATCCACCTGGGCCTTGGCATCCCGAACATCAAGCACCGGATCAAGCAACCCTGTAGGCCGGACAATCTGTTCCGCCACCCTGTCTTTTGCCTTTTCCATTTCATAATCGGCCGGCGTGGCAGATACATAGACAACCTGTGGAACCTTTTGTTTAAACTCTTCAAATTGAAGGGGACGGTTGTCCACGGCCGAGGGAAGTCTGAATCCATGCTCAACCAAAGTAGTTTTGCGGGATCGGTCTGCCTTGTACATGGCCCCTAACTGTGAAACTGAGATATGACTTTCATCAAAGAAAAGAAGAAAGTCATCATCCATATAATCCAGAAGAGTCGGCGGCGGTTCTCCGGGATTGCGCCCGGTCAGATGCCTGGAATAATTTTCAATTCCGTTGCAATACCCAATCTCCTGCAGCATTTCAAGATCATACCGGGTTCTTTCTTCAAGGCGCTGGGCTTCCACAAGCCTGTTCTCGGCATGAAGAACTTCAAGTCTTGCTTTTAATTCTTCAACAATACTTTCAATGGCTCGTTTCCGGGTCCGTTGTTTTGTTACATAATGAGAGGCCGGATAAATGACGGTTTGATCAAAAGATTTTAACACATCGCCCTTTAAGGGGTCAATTTCAGAAATCGCCTCTATAGTATCCCCGAAAAAATCAATTCGAACTGCTTTGTCTTCCTCATAGGCCGGGAAAATCTCAACTCTGTCCCCCCGGACCCTGAAGACGCCTCGATGAAAATCCGTATCATTTCGGGTGTACTGGATATTGACAAACTTTTCTATCACCTTTTCCCGGGAAATTTCCATATCAATAGTCAAAGTCACCCTTAAATCCAGGTAATCTTCAGGTGCTCCCAGACCATAAATACAGGAGACACTGGCCACTACAATCACATCCTTTCTGGCCAGAACGGATCTTGTGGCGGAGTGGCGCATCTTATCGATGACTTCATTAATGGAAGAATCCTTCTGGATATAGGTATCGCTTGACGGGATATAGGCCTCGGGCTGATAATAGTCATAATAAGAAACAAAGTATTCCACACAATTATCAGGAAAAAGCGCCTTGAATTCATTATACAACTGCGCGGCCAAAGTCTTGTTGGGAGCAATAATAAGGCTTGTTTTTTCAACCTTTTCGATAATATTGGCCATGGTAAACGTCTTACCAGACCCTGTGACACCTAAAAGAACCTGGTGCTTTTCATTTTTCAAGACCCCTTTTGAAAGATATTCAATGGCCCCTGGCTGATCTCCTGCGGGAGAAAAATTGGAAACTAAATTAAATAATCCCATGATATATTGATATCGCCTTAAAATTGCTGTTCAATATTTAACCAAAATCTTATGTTAACAAGTTGAAAGACCGGAAACAATATGTAATGATTAATTTTGTATTAAAATATAAATAAAATTTAAGGAACCCTGCCATGGAAAATGTTGCTGTAATCGGAGCGAGTCCGAAACAGGACAGATATTCAAATAAGGCCATCCGACTGCTTGCCGAATATAATCACACCCCCATACCGGTGGCACCAAAACACAAAGAAATTGAAGGCCAGAAAACATACCAAACCCTTGAGGATATCCCTGAAAAAATTGATACCGTGACCCTGTATGTGGGCCCGGCAAGGCAGGAATCTATCATAAAGGATATTGTTAAATTGGCACCTAAACGGGTGATTTTTAATCCAGACACAGAAAATAAGCCGGCTTATAAACAATTAAAACAGGCCGGTATTGAGGTGGTTGAAGCCTGTACACTTGTACTGCTGAAAACTAACCAGTATTGAGT
>QMMT01000259.1 GCA_003647385.1 Deltaproteobacteria bacterium | reverse complement strand
GTATTTATATATGCTTTAAATTTCTCTTTCTGGGAAACCACACCATCCTGTTTTGATAACTCCCGTTTTAATGTTAAAGACGATTTTGCCAGTATTTTCATCCCGAAAATAAGCAAAACAGGAACCAGGACGATATCCAGACCCGTAATGACCATTCCGGCTGTTGTGGATATGGTTGTAAACACAAGATATAAGGAATAAAAAAATACAGTGAGCGCAATAACCGTCAACAGTCCCAGTGACGGAATAAAAATTTCAGCAATAATGACCAAAATTCCGATCACTTGAAGAAAAAGAGGTAAGATATAGAGTTTCATTCCAAACCTTTACGTTTCAGGATATTTTGGGTTTAACAATTACATGATTTTGTTCTATTTTGTCAATCATAACCGGTGTTCCCCGGTCAATAAATTCACCCCGGGTGATGGCATCAATCTTTTTATTGTTTATCATTATTTTTCCCGATGGGCGAAGAAATGTGTGGGCAATCCCCGTATCACCCGGTTTCACCGCCAAAGCCGTTGTGGCATCAACATGGGAGTGCGATAAAGTTGCTTCAAGATAAGGTCCTTTCATGACTTTTGACAACTGCGGCAGAACAAACCGAATTACAAATAAGGATATGAGAAAAGCAAACATAAAAGAGCCCAGTACCTGTGCCAGATTTTTCATCAATAAGGCGCCTTCCCAGGGTAATGAAGGATCAGGTACCACAAACCCCTGAAAAGAAAGGACAAGACCGGCTGCAATAATTAAGAGTCCGGTAATACCTGCAACACCGAATCCGGGGAGAACAAATACTTCTACTCCCAGGAGCAGAGCACCAATGAGCAAGAGCAGCAGTTCAGTATAATCAGCAAGGCCCACCAGGTATTGACTGAAGAATACCAGGCCAAGACATATGATACCGACAATTCCGGGTATGCCAAACCCGGGGGCCTTTATTTCCGTATATATGGCACCGATTCCGATGAGCATCAATATGGGTAAAAAAGGCTGCAGAAACCTTACGATACTTTCAGACCAGGATTCTTCAATGGTAATGATATCGGTTGATTCATAGCCTAAAATTGAAAGCACTTCTTTTATATCTTTCACACTTTTTTGGGAAAAGCCAAAGTCAAAGGCTTCTGCATCATCCATGGTTAAAAGCTCTCCCTTGGCAACGATGGTCTTTTTGCCTCTAACCTTTTTTTTCTCATCTTCTGTCAGATCATCATAGGCTTTTTTTTTCATAAAGCTTTTTTCACCGTCCATCACCACCTGGTAAACTTCCATGTCAATGGTGACCATGGATTCTGCCAGCACGACGGGGTAATTATTTTTCTTTGCAAGGGCACGAAATCTTGCCCGCAAAACAGTCTGGATTTTTTCCCCGGCCATCTTCTGGCCTTCCTGGGTGTTAATAATGGGCGCGCAATCTCCTATAATGGTATTTTCTTTCATGAATAAGAGATTGGAGGAAAGCGCAATCAGGGCACCGGCAGAAATGGCTCTTTTTTCCACAAATGCAATGGTTTTTCCTTTTGGGATATTGGAAATCGTATCCACAATATCTAAAGCTGCATCCACACGGCCGCCAAATGTATCCATTTTAAACACAAAGACAGGCTTGATTTCATCTTTGTTCTTTTCTTTGAGATCAGCCATGATATCTTCTATGGCCCTTTTGACATAGGCTGCCATACCTGGTTCCACTGTTCCTGAAACAGGGATAATATAGACTTTTTGTTTGGTTTGAGATGCATAAAGCGTGTTTCCCAAAAAAAGAAACCAAAAACCAATCAGGATAAATATCAAATATTTTTTTTGCTTCATTTAAGCATTTCTCTTTGAATAAGGGATTATCTCAACTTTTATTTAAGATAAATAATTTTCACTCTAAGGTCAAGTCAGCTGTTCCGGATTCATGCTTTTAGCTGTTTCAAAACCAATAACAAAAACGAGCAGGGAGGGGATCACAAAAAGGGTAAAGAGCGTTGATATGGCAAGACCGCCCAGAAGGATGGACCCTAAGCCCCGATAGAGTTCGCTGCCTGAACCGGTGGACAATACCATGGGGAGCATGGCCAGAAGACTGGTTGTGGCACTCATGAAAATGGGCCTTATTCTGGTTTTGACAGCATCTGCCACAGCCTCTTTTCCCACAAGCCCATTATAACGGACATTGTTTAAAGATTGGTAGACAATGAGAATGGCATTGTTGACGACTGTACCGATTAAAATAATAAACCCCAGCATGCTTAAGACATCAAAGCCCTGGGGTGCAATAAAGGTGTTGACTGCCCAAAGCCCGACAAAACCGCCGGCCGCAGCCAGGGGTACAGTAAAAAGAATGATAAAGGGATAGAGAAAATTTTCAAACAAGGCTGCCATTAGCAGATAGGTGATAATTAACGCCAAAAGAAGGTTCCACTGAAGCGCCTGCCGTGTCTCCACAAGCTTGTCTGCATTGCCGCCGATATCCACTCTGACATTTTTGAGTTTCCCTGTCTTTTCCAATGAAGGTATCAGTTCATTCTCAAGCATTTCCATGGCGTCCTGCAGAGCCAGATCGGCCGGCGGGGTAACCTGCAGGGTAATGGTGCGGTTTCGCTCCAGATGATTGATCTGGGGCATACCTTCGCTGTATGAGATCCCGGCCACGTCCCTGACCCGGATCAGGTCTCCAAAGCTGTTGACAATGGTTGCGTTCAAAATGTCTTCCGGTGATCTTCCCGAATCATCCCGGCCTTTGAGTACCAGATCAACCTGTTTGATTCCTTCAGGACGGTATTCTTCAATTTTCCGACCATCGATCAGTATGTCGATATAAACCCCGAGATCTTTTGCTGTAAGGCCGTTGGCAGCCAGTTTTTCCTTATTAGGTATTATTCTTACCTCAGGGTAACTGGCTTCAAGGGACGGCACGGGCCTGACCTGCGTACGTTCCATTTTTGCGCTTATGGTCCCGAACAAGGCATATGAGGCCTGGATGATATCATTAATATTTTCTCCAGAAACGTTGACATCTACGGTTCTGCCCTTACCGATACCCGACTCAAAGATTCCCCGCTGGATGCTGACACCAAAGACGCCTGGAATTGATCTCATTACCCGGGTAAAAAGGGGGATGAGTTCCCTGGCTCGAGTGTCATGCGTACTGATTCCGCCAAAAAGAGTGATACGGTCTGCGCCCACAAAAAACATATGCTTAATTTGGGGGAACCCGTCTTTGCCATCTTCCTTGAAATAAGGCTCGGTTGATTTGTAAATAAATTTACCCATACTTTTCAGTTTGGCAACAGAATAACCCGGTGGAGGTATCAGAATATTTAAAATAAGGTTTCTATTGCCCTGGGGCAGATATTCAGCACTTGGCAGCAGATAAAATGTCAAACCGATGGAAAGACCGGTAAACAAAAATATTGTTGCCAGGCGGGTTAGAGCATTTTTCATGCAAAGATGGCTCAATTTCAATATACTGCCGGACAGAAGCGGGCCTATAATGCTTTTTTGGAGTCTTCCGGTCTTGATGCTGTTTTTTTTTCTATAAAACAGATTAAACAAGGTAGGGATCACGGAAATAGAAACAATGAGGCTTAAGAAAATGGAAGACGTGATGGCAATGGCGATATCCCGGAACAGCTGTCCTGCCTCTTCCTGAATAAAGATGACCGGCAAAAAGACAGCCACAGTGGTTGCTGTGGAAGCAAGGACCGCACCCCAGACCTCTTTTGTTCCTTCATAGGCGGCATCAAAAGCACTTTTACCGGCCTTGCGGTGCCGGTCAATATTTTCCAGCACCACAATGGAGTTGTCCACCAGCATGCCCACAGCAAATGAAATTCCGGCCATACTCACAACATTCAGGTTTCTTCCCAAAAGCCAGAGAAAGACAAAACAGCCAATAGCTGCGATGGGAATGGCAATACCGGTAATTAAAGTTGCCCTTACACTTCTTAAAAACAGCAGAAGAACACAGATGGCCAAAAGACTTCCGATCATAATATTGCGTTTAACAAGATTGGTTGCCGTGTTAATGTAGGGCCGTTGATCATAAACCATTTTCAGGGTCAACTTGTTGTCGGCAAGCAGGGTTTCATTCAACTGATTAACCCCTTTTTCCACTGCATCCGTCAACGCCAGAACATTGGCTCCTTTTTCCTTTCTCACGGCGACTACAATCACCTGCTCACCACTGTGCAGAACCGAGGTACTTTCTTTTTTATACCCTTTTTTGACCTGGGCCACATCCCTTAAGTAGACTCGTTTTATTCCGTCATCAAAGATGACGACATCAAGGGCATCTTCCGGTGTTTGAAACTGGCTGATGGTCCGGATGCGATAGTTTTTTTTGGCCATGCCGAGGATGCCGGCGGAAATATTCTGATTTGCCCTGCGGATGGATGCAATGATCGGGTTGAATGATACATTGTACCGGGCCTTTTTCTGGGCATCAATGATCACATCCAGGGTTGTATCGGTGCCGCCGAAAACAAGC
>QMMT01000258.1 GCA_003647385.1 Deltaproteobacteria bacterium | reverse complement strand
ATCCATCCCTTTTGCAGATATGCAGGTAATATGCTGCTGCATTGACAGCGGTTTGAGCTATTGAATAATCCACAATTTTTTACCAGGAAATCCTTTACTTTCAATCTGGCTCTTGATAATCGCTTCCTATATGCAGATGGCGTAATATCAAGTATTTGTGCTCCCTCTTGACTACTGACTTCCATTACAATCCCCAAGATAAAAGCTATCCGATGTGAGCGATTCAGGCATAGTAGTATGGCATGTGTACAGACTGATCTTGTCTCCGCTTCAAGGTATGGCAGTGGAACATCCTGTTGCTTTGAGAACCACCCTTTGGCTTCATATCTATCAATAATTCCGTCCAGATTATCAATGGTTAACATTTTTTTCTCCGCATTGGATTTACGAACAGCCTTTAATTTATTAATTGCTATACGCATCACCCATGCCCGGAATGGCCCTTCGTGGCGATATCCTCTCAAATTGGTAATAACCGAGATTAATATTTCTTGGGCAGTATCTTCTGCATCCTTAGGATCAAACAGCATCCTTAATGCTAATGAATAAACAGATTCTTGTATCCGGTGGATTATTTCCTCCAAAGAGGTTTGAGAACCCTGAACAGCATCTGAAACAAGTTGCTCTATCTTTTTTTCACTCTTCATCTTAACCTTTAATCTAAATGATGATTTAAATATCCTAACAATATAGTCCAATATTCATGTCGTTGACCACAAATCATTTTTTGTCTCTAATAATACTGAGTATTTTTTTCACCAATTGTGACAAAAAATATCTTTCTAAAAATTTTATTATTATTAAAAAAAATCAATAGCTGATCAATAATCGTTACAGTCTTTGTTTTACAGCTTTTCAAAAAATGCAAAATAGCAGAGATATTTTAAAAAGTTTTTAATACTACTTGCAATCACCCTGACACCATACTTATTTGATTCCTTTAATGGTACATTGACTTTGATATCTGATTCTGAGATGATCTCTTCAACCAAAATCTTTAAAATCCGGATAAATCAATGCGACATAAATTTTTATGGAAACCCCTTTTTATATTAATTGTCTTTTTCTTTACTAATCCCTGGTTAAGTTTCAGTGCTGAAGTTTTGGAAAAAATAGATTCTCAACAACGCATCCCTTCATTAATGGAGAGTATCCAGTTTAAGGATGATATTCACTATTGTGGTATTAAGATTCCTCTTCATCGTCAGGATGTAAAACAAAGATTGGAAAAAGAACTGCTATTGGCATTGTGGGATCGCCCACAGGTAATCCTTTGGATCAAACGGGCATCCAAATATTTTCTCCATGTGGAAACTATTTTAAAAAAGCAGGGCTTACCCTTGGATTTAAGATTTGTTCCTGTGGTTGAAAGTGCATTAAAACCCCATGCAAAGTCTTCAAAAAATGCAGTGGGGTATTGGCAATTTCTAAAATCTACCGGGAAAGAACATGGTTTAAGGATTGATTCAATGATTGATGAACGAAGAAATATCTTTAAATCAACCACTGCTGCCGGTAAATATTTAAAAGATCTGGAAAATCAATTCGGCTCATATTTACTTGCCTTAGCTGCGTACAATATGGGTGAATACAGGTTAAAAAAAGAAATTCGAGACCAGAAAACTCAGGACTTTTTTTCATTATATCTTCCATTACAAACTCAAGGCTATGTTTTTAAAGTGATTTGTGCCAAATTAATTCTTGAAAATCAGGAATTCTATGGTTTTTCTTTGAAACCATCTGATTTATACCCTGTTTTTACGTTTGATAAAGTGAATTTATCATCTGATTTTCAAATACCCATTACCTTGATTGCCACGGCTGCTGATATTTCCTTTAAAAAGATTAAAGATTTCAATCCTGAACTAAGGGGATATTACCTGGATCGTGGTGAACATGCCATTTTGATACCCAAAGGAAAAGCAAAAGGATTTGAAGAACATTTTACAACAGCGGTTAAAAAGTGGGAAAAAACGATTAAAAATAGATTCCATGTTGTTAAAAGAGGCGAGAGTCTGACAGGGATTTCCAAAAAATACAGGATTTCTCTTTCTTCATTATTGAAATTAAATAATCTTTCTTTAAAAGGAATGATTCACCCGGGCGACAGGCTTATGATTAAATGAAAATTATGAAGGTGTGTCGTTTGAATCTGAGTTTTCTTTTTTAGGTTTTTGTTGTTTCTTAAAACAAGTTTTGTCATCACGTATAATGGCACATAATTTTGGATTGTGTAATTCTCTGCAAGTCGCATGATTATAGAGTGGGCATTCCGGGTATTGTTTAGACATTTAAATTTCCTTTTTAATTGTATCCCCTAGAGAATTTCTTATGTATATACCCTAATTTAAAGAAGCTTTCAATACATTTTCTTTGACCACTCTCTATTGTTTATTGCACCAAAGATTCTTCTTTAATCTCAACAGACCCGGATGAATCAATATTTATTTGTGGTTTTGGTTTCGTATGGGTTGGCATTTTATTAGATGATGAAGATTTTGAAAGCAGATCAATATTTTTTTGGAGGCGGGATATATTTGCAGATAGTTTTTTATTTAATTTAGTGACTTGTTGATCAAGATTCTTCAGCTGGCCGGTTAAATCAATTTTTAACTGATTTGTTTTTTCATCAAGTGTGGCCTGGGTAACTGTGTCCAGTTCAATGGTCTTAAATTTTTTATCCAGAAGGCTTATATTTTTTCTAAGTTCGCCAACTTGCTGTTCATAGTCTGATAACTCAAGCAGCCTGGCATCAAACTCTTCTTTAAAAAGGGTTGTTTCATTTTTTATCTGTTGAGCAGTTTTATCAAATTGTGTCTGATTCTTTTTAATAGTGGAAAGGGTTTGTTTGTTTATCCTTTCAATCGTCTGAAGTGTTGTTTTATCCTGGTTTGTATTATTGGCTACACGTTTTTCAAGTTTTACAAACCGTGCTTTAATGGTTTTAGTGTCAGCTTTCGTGTTGATTAATTTTGTAAGTTGGCCTTCGAGTGAAATATTTTTTTTGTCCAGTTCTGGAAGTTTATTATCTATTTCAAATTTATTTTTTGCAATTCTTACATCCAGAGCATTTAATTTTTCTTCTAATTGTTGAGAAATTTTTTCAACCTGGGTCTGTTTGGTCAGATCAACATCAACCACCCGTTCTTTCATGTCAAGATAAGCAAAGATCAGAATAGCACCGATCAGGCAGGGTAAAATAATGGAAATAATAGTAACCCTGTTTGACAGCTTATCAATTTTCAAGGTGTTGATTTCTTCATGATATGCCGATGCGGAGATTTCGCTGTCATTGTCTTTAGAAGATGCTTCCTCGGCGTCAAAATCCGGATTATCAGGCCTGAAATCTTTTAAATTCATTGAATCCATTTTTACATCCTGTTTTCTATTGTTTTATTCCCACTCAATCGTTCCGGGAGGTTTTGAGGTGATATCAAAAACAACCCTGTTAATGTTGTCAACTTCATTAATAATCCTGTTGGAGATTTTACCCAGGATATCATGGGGCAATTTTGCCCAGTCAGCTGTCATTGCATCATTACTGGTGACAGCTCTTGTTGCAATACAATTAGCAAAAGTTCTTTTGTCCCCCATCACGCCGACACTTTTTATAGGTAAAAGTACTGCAAAAGATTGCCATAACTTTCTGTAAAGTCCGGCATTTTTGATTTCTTCAAGTAAAACTGCATCTGCTTCCCTTAAAATTTTAAGCCTTGAAGGGGTTATTTTACCCATGATCCTGATGGCAAGACCAGGTCCGGGAAAGGGCTGACGCCATATAAGGTCCTCACTGATGCCCAGTTCAATTCCTAATTTTCTTACTTCATCCTTGAAAAGAAGCTGCAAAGGTTCAATCAATTTGAGTTTCATTTTTTCCGGAAGTCCGCCAACATTATGATGGGATTTAATAATGGAAGTAGGTCCGCCAAATGCAGATTTGGATTCAATAATATCCGGATAAAGGGTTCCCTGTCCGAGAAACTGTGCCCCCTCAATTTTATTTGCCTCGTCTTCAAATACTTCAATAAAAAGATTGCCGATAATTTTACGCTTTTTTTCCGGATCTGTTACATCTTTTAAGGCGGTTAAAAATTTTTCTTGTGCATCAACAAATTTAATATTTAATTTAAGACCGGATGTCAGATTTTTTTCAAGCCCTTGTTTTTCGTTTTTTCTTAAAAGGCCATTATCAACAAAGATACAAAACAAATTATTGCCGATTGCCTTATGAATAAGAGTAGCTGATACAGATGAATCCACACCGCCTGAAAGTCCCATAATCACTTTTTTATCACCAACAGCGTCTTTAATCTGAGAAATGGCGCCATCACAAAATGATTTCATTGTCCAGTTCTTCTGACAATTACAGACATCAAATATAAAATGACGGATCATCAATGACCCGTTTATAGAGTGTTCAACTTCCGGGTGAAGTTGAAGTCCGTAGAATTTTTTTTCATGATTGGCAATGGCTGCGATGGCAGTAT
>QMMT01000257.1 GCA_003647385.1 Deltaproteobacteria bacterium | reverse complement strand
GAAGATATACCGCCGTTTTCAAGTGTGGGAACTTTGACTGCCAGATTTGGGATAAATTCTCCCAGATGGTTCATATCCCAGAGAGCATCAAACATACATGCTTCAGGAACTTCTTCGGTGCCGGAATTTACATAGAGAAGCGGATTAAAATTGACAGGTTCCTGGGTCATGCCCACGATAATGCTTTTCTTGGCAGCCCATGCAGGGTTTGTTATGCCCAGTACGCTGCCTGCTACTACAGTGGAAAAGGCTACATAACCTGTTGTCTTCATAAACTCTCTACGGGTAAAATCGGATGGTTTAGAATCCTTCATAACTTAAATCCTCCTTAGTTATTGTTGAATGTCTGTCCGATTTTATGTCGAACGAGACGGTTTATGTTCACATTTTTAAACGCGGGTCCAAAGCATCCCTTAGACCATCACCTAAAAAATTGAAACTCATAACGGTTAAAGTGATCATGAGGCCGGGCAAAATTGCCAGCCACGGGGAGAGATCAAAATAAGCCTGGGCGTTTGTCAGCATGTTTCCCCAGCTTGCAAGGGGAGGCTGAATCCCATACCCCAGAAAGCTTATATATGATTCCATCAGCACTGCATTGGCAACATTTAATGTGGCTGACACAAGCACGGGAGCCATGGCATTGGGTAAAAGTTCTCGAAACATTATCCGGGGAGATGACGCACCCAAAGCAAAACTTGCCTCAATAAAGTCCTGCTTTTTAATGTATTGAATCTGGGCTCTGATTATGCGGGCCACCTCCATCCAGGATGTAAACCCTATTATCAGGGCAATTGATATTACAGTCGGGGTAATAAAAGCTGCAAGAATCAGAAGCAGAAAAACCTGGGGGAAACATAAAATGGTGTCTGTAAAACGCATGAGGATACTATCTATTTTTCCTCCGTAATAGCCTGAAATAAGCCCTACCAATAAGCCTGTTACAACAGTTGCAAACATGGCAGCTATGCCGACGACAAGACTTATTCTTCCTCCGTGGAGCAGTCTTGCAAATGTATCACGTCCCATTTCATCTGTTCCCAGGATATAATCGAAATTTGTAAAGGGCGCAATTAAATCGGCGGGATGTGTCCAGATCCAGAGGGTCATGGGGAGATATGAGGTCTGCAAAGACAGCACTGATTAAAAGGGTTAATACAATGCATCCCCCTATGACGGCTAACTTGTGACTTGAAAAACGCCTCCATAAACGTTGGAGTTGAGTTTCATAGAATTCAACAGACCCGTTTGTTTTGGTCTGTGATAATTGTGATGTTTCAGTTTTCATACAAAGATTACTCCAGTGCTATTCTTGGATCTAAAACAGCGTTTATCAAATCTGCAATAAGATTTCCAAAAATTACGGCAATTGCCGTAAACATCACCATTCCCATTAAAACAGGGTATTCTTTCATGGTAAGGGAATCCACAAAAAGCCTTCCCATTCCAGGCCAGCCAAAGATTGTTTCCGCAACCAATGCGCCACTGAAAAGCCATGGAAGCTGGACCCCTGCAAGAGCGATTAGAGGAGCAATTGCGTTGGGAAGCGCATGTTTTAAAAGTATTTTAGATCCTTTTATGCCTTTGGACCTTGCCGTGCGAATGTAATCCTGATGAATGACTTCAAGAAAACTTGATCGGGTGTAGCGGCTCCATTGAGCAACCAGCACAAGGGCAAGCACAGCAGTGGGAAGAACAAGGTGACGTATTAGATCAAGGAACTCCTCATCACCGCCCAGGGTGAACATGCCGCCGGACGGGAACCATCCAAGTTTAAGACTGAATATGTAAATTGCCATAAGTCCGAACCAGAAGGTGGGAAATGACAGGGCAACCATGGCTCCGGTGGTGGCAAAGTAATCAAATATTGAATAGCGTTTAAACGCACCAAGAATACCCGTACACATACCAACAATTATTGCAATGCTCATTGCCGATCCCATTAACAGGAAAGTGGCTGGAATTCTTTCTACAATAACGTCAAATACAGGTCTGCCGCCAAAAAAAGTCGTTCCCCAGTTTCCTGTAAACATACCCCCTGCCCATTTTACGTATTGAATATGAATGGGTTGATCAAGACCCAGTATGACCTTGATTTTATCAATATCCTGGGCAGTAATTGACGGATTTAATGTGTAAACACTTAAGGGTCCTCCCGGTGCAAGATGCATTATGGAAAAAGCAATTATGGATACGCCGATGAGAAGGGGGATGGCCTGCAGCAGTCTTTTTATTATATATTTGAACAAAAGCTACTCCTTAAAATTATAGATATTCTCAAAATTCCAAATGGCATGCTACTAAACGGTTTTCCTTTCCCACTGGTTTCAAGGAAGGTTCTTTTTTGTCACAGGGCTCAAAACGATAGGGGCAGCGCGGGTTAAATCTGCATCCCAAAGGAGGATTAATGGGAGACGGCACATCGCCTTTGAGGATAACCCGTTTTTTCTTAAATTCAGGATCAGGAACCGGAACAGCGGAGATAAGCGCCCTGCTGTACGGGTGAAGGGGTTCGGCATAAAGGTCTGTACTTGATGCTTTTTCTACTATTTTACCAAGGTACATAACGGCTATTTCATCGGAAATGTGGCTTATTATACTCAGGTCATGGGCAATAATGATGTAGGCCAATCCCAGTTCTTCCTGCAGATCTTTCATTAAATTAATAATCTGAGCCTGAATTGAAACATCAAGTGCTGAAACCGGTTCATCCGCTATTATCAATTCCGGATAAAGGGCAAGTGCCCTGGCAATGCCGACGCGCTGGCGCTGGCCACCGGAAAATTCGTGGGGATAACGGCGCATGGCCTCGGGAGATAAGCCTACTTTTTTTAAAAGCCCTGCAATTTTGTCTTCCATATTTTTGTTATCAGCCAGTCCATGGATTCTAAAAGGAGAGGCAAGAATGGATCCTATGGTGTGTCTGGGATTGAGTGATGAAAAAGGATCCTGGAAAATCATCTGCATTTGACGTCTAACCTTCTTCATCTCCCCCCGGTTATGCCCTGTAATATTTTCACCTTTAAAAAATATTTGACCATCAGTGGGCTCTATCAGTTTTAAAATGGTCTTTCCTGTTGTGGTTTTTCCGCACCCGCTTTCACCAACCAAACCTAGGGTATGCCCTGGTTTTACACTTAAACTGATGCCATCAACAGCATGGACATAATCTTTTGCTTTGAAAAAGAAACCGGGTTTTACAGGGAAAAGTTTTTTAAGACTTTTAACTTCCAGGAGTTTCTCTTTCATTTCAATTCTCCATTTCCATGGTTAAATGTTTTATCACACACTATCTTGCTCAACCCAGCACCGGACATTATGATGGGTTTCAATATTTAAAAGTTTTGGTTTTTCTAATCGGCATATTTGTTTTTTAACAGGACATCGATTAAAAAACGCACATCCTTCCGGTAGATGGCACAGGTTCGGTACCATGCCTGAAATTTCCTGCAGCCTTTTTTCCGTACCGATTCTATTGATGTTAGGAACAGAATTCAAAAGTCCCCGGGTATATGGGTGACACGGATTTTGAAAAAGCGTTTTCACATCAGCCTCTTCCACTATTTTTCCTGCATACATGACCGCTACCCTGTGGGCAGTTTCTGCAATAACCCCGAGATCGTGGGTTATTAAAAGAATACTTGTATTCAGTTTTTCCTGAAGACTGAGCATGATATCTAAGATCTGTGCCTGAATTGTTACGTCAAGAGCTGTGGTGGGCTCATCCGCTATCAGCAGTTCCGGGTCACAGGCTAAAGCCAGGGCAATCATTATTCTTTGCCGCATTCCCCCGCTCAGTTGATGGGGGTATTCTTTTGCCCGTTTTTCGGGTAAGGGAATACCTACCATGTTCAGAAGCTCAACGGTCCGTTCACGGGCTTCTTTCGCATTGATACCCAGATGGTTGATCATGACTTCGTCTATCTGGAATCCTATGGAAAGTACAGGGTTCAATGAAGTCATGGGTTCCTGGAAGATCATTGAGATGGATCGTCCTCTGATTGCGTTAATCTCCTGTTCCGTCATTTGCAGCAAATCCTGATCTTTGAAAAGGATTTGACCTGAATGAAATTTGGCAGGAGGTATATCAAGCAGTTTTAAAATTGACAGGGCAGAAACTGTTTTGCCGCAGCCAGATTCACCCACAAGTCCCAGTGTTTCTCCATGGTTGATATTGTAGGACACCCCGTCAACAGCTTTTGCCAGACCTTCCTTAACATGAAAATATGTTCGCAGGTCTTTTACTGAAAGTAATGTCTCTTTTTTTGCAGCCATTATCACACTATTACATAGATTTGTTTTTAATGATTAAATGATTAAATCATTAATTTAACTCTGTCAACAAAATATTCCAAACACTCTTAATCTGTGGAAAGCAAAGAACCCTGATCCAACTTTATCATTGTGTAGTTGACATTTCTTTTATGTTAGTTTTATAAAACAAAAATAAAAGAAATGTCAATATTTTTTTTTTAAATTTATACCTTGT
>QMMT01000256.1 GCA_003647385.1 Deltaproteobacteria bacterium | reverse complement strand
GATGTCGTACTGCTCTTAGATTCATCCGGGTCCATGAAGGGCCAGATGAAAAAAGCCCTTGTTGCTACACAAAATTTTGTAAAATCATTGCCGGACAATGCTGTGATCCGTGTTGTGGATTTTGATACAAAACCCAAACTTCTCAATGGAACCACCAAAGAACAGGTATTGGAAAGCCTCAAGGCAGTCAAAGCTAACGGAGCTACTTGTCTCAACGATTCTGTCCTGCTGGGTCTGGATATGCTTAAGGATTCAAAACGGCCGGCTCTTTTGCTGTTTACCGATGGATTTGATGCCAACTGGGATGACAGTGGCCCCGGCAGCAAGGCAAATAAAAAAGAAGTACTCAATGCTGTCCCTAAGGCCGAAATTCCGGTTTTTACCATAGGTTTCGGGAAAAATCATGACCGTGACACATTGCCCAGGATTGCATCATTGTCAGGCGGACAATACTTTCCTGCAGATAATCAAGACGCCCTCAGGGAGGTATTTTCTCTTATTAACAGCAATCTGGGCAATACCTTTGAGGTGACATATAGCCGTCCTGAAAAGAGCAGGCCTTCAGATGTACCTGTCATAAGCTATGTGGTCGATGTCAGTGGGTCCATGGATGTTCCCCTGCCGGATGGAAATGGATATCGTAATGACAAAATAGGAGAACTCCTTCATAATTTTATTCTGGGTCTTCCCGATACTGTTCTAGGCCAGGTGATCAGTTTTGACGGCGCCATATATTTTAACCAGGTGATGACGGATCGCAAAGCTGATTTGCTGCGCAGTATCAGCATGCTGCGGGGAACTGCCGATGGTACTGATATTCTTGGTGCCGTAAACGCAGCTTTAAAAGCTCAGGCAGCAGTACCATCGAATAAACGAACCATGGTTTTTATTACCGATGCGGCTCTTGAGCCGGAAGCAGATAACCGCAAGTATTTTGAAACGCTACTGGGTCGTTTAAAGGATGAGAACATCCGATGCCTATGGATTGGGATCGGTTCCGATCTTGATGAGAAAGTTTTTAAGCATGCCGCCCAAAAAACAGGAGGGCATTATGTGATAACCGAAGACCCTGAAGCCCTGACATCTGCTTTTACCGATTTAACAAATGACATTCGTCAGGATAAAGAAAAAGCCGGCAGTATCAAGACGCTGCTCCAGTTGACGGTAAAACATCGTGATAAATCAGGTCAAAATTTTGCTTTCGCCAATTCTAAACAAGTTAAATTTTCTGCGCTTAAAACTGATAAAAACGTGGAGATACCGGCAAGTATTGCCTTTGATTTTAAAAAACTTGAATCCCGCTATAATGGGGAAATCGCAGATCTGGTTACCGGAGACAGTGTGCCTGTCCGGGATGCACAGATTTTAAAGCGACTTCCCATCGGGGTGACAGGAGCTAACAAAGCCGCTTCCATTAAAGTCAAAGAAGCACTTTTCCTGAACCGGCTGCATGGTGTTACAGCCCCATCGGATAAGCGCTTTTTAGCCCTGACCATGGAGATGAAAAATATTCTTCCGGTACAGGATGTCAGGGTTTACAAAAACGGTGCCAATCACCCGGCGGCCTGGCTTGGCAGCAGTGAAGCCACCAAAGGTGAACTCAAAAAAATGGTTCCCACCTATCTGATTCCGGATCTGAAACGGCATCTGTTTCTTCGCTGGAATAAATCACAGATGGTAACACTTTCTCCTGCTACGTGGCTGACATCAGCTCCATTGACTGTTCCGGGAGAAGATGCCGTGGCCCTTGGTCCGCAAAAACCTGTAAAGGGTACCTGTGTCTATCTTGTATCTGCAGAGGCCATGGATCAATTATCCCTGCATTTTTATGACATGAACTACGGCCATATGGATATTCCCCTGGTGGGTGCCATGCCGGATGTGGCTGAACATCTCAGCGCGTTGCCGCCAAAACCGCCAGTAGAGCTTTCTGATGCGTTCAAAATAGCCCTGCGTGAGGTGAAGGATGTTGAACAGATCAGTGGTTTCAAAGCCGGCGATGACATGGTATTGCGTATAGTTGAAGCTGATTTTATCTCCAAGGTTCAGGCATTACTTGATGTCAGCCCGGCTAAACGGTTTTCCCTTAGATTGATGACACCAGAGGGCGCGCTTCATATTCCCCTTCATAATTCGACATCCTTGCTGCCTCTGGGATTTATGAGTCCCACAATGCTCTCACCGGGTTCATCAAACCGTATTCGCCTTGCATTCCGGGTACCCAAAGAAATTGCAAAAGATACCAAAGGAGAACTGGTCATTGATTTGAAGGGCAGCGGAGTTGTGATCGCCCTGGGTAAAAAGGACCAAACTCAACCCAAAATACCACTAGTCAAAAATCTTATATTCGGCAATGGGATCGACCTTAATATCAATAAAATCGGTACCGTGGAAGATGGGGTTACATACCAGGTTGTGGACATCACTCTTTTTGATAAAAAGGATGGAGAATCCACAAGCCTTTCAAATGCCTTTATACTAAAACGCAAAGGATTTAAAGGTGAACCAGACGGCGGAGCACCCCTGCGAACCCCTGAGGAACTGACAACAGCCAAAGGACTGTCTGGTTTCGCATCCGGCAACAGTCTGTCACCGCCTGGCATGTTGTACCCTGACCGGGAGACAGAGAACCGTATTTTTGGATTCACTGATAATACGATTGTTCCGGATGGCCAGCATCTTAGAGGTATTTTGTTGTTTCAACTACCGGGAAGTGACAACAACCCATCGGACTGGCAGCTTGAATCACCGTTTTTTAAATCACTTAACCTGGACATGCAGCCGACGGCTTATCAACAAGAAAACCTGCTGGCAAAACGCCTGCAGATCAACATTGACCCAGGCTCAAATTACGCTGTGGCACTTGAAAAAGCCCTGATCAAAGTTACCCGTGAAAGAAAGGCGCTAACATTTGAAAAACCAGGGAGAATAAAGGCTTATAGAACAGATCTTGAAAATTCAGGTCCGCCGGTAATGGAGGTTCCTGTACCGGAATTTACAACTGCCGGCAGTAACCTGTTTAAGGATATTCGGGATATCAAAACCCTCAAAGCGCGCCTGACAAATGTTCGCTGGCTGCCCACTCAGCGTGATTATGCCTGGGCTCATCGTTTTTCCCCGGAAGCGGTTTTAACCCAGAACTGGGGTACAGAAGGAGACCTTGCCCGGATGGCGGAGATTGTGTTCTCCCGCCAGGGTACCAAAACCCGTCGTGAATATGTAGACTTGACGGATGAGGGACGAAAAGCTCTTGCCAGACTATGCGGATTAGAACAGATCGAAATGAGCACCCTGCCTGCCTTAATGTATTATAATGAACAAGGCGGTAAACATCTTTTTGTGGCACCGTTTATGAAAGATCTACGGAACATTAACGGGTTTGTAACTGACAAAGGAAAGGACGACGTCGATGTCGCAGCTGCCACCGGGTCCATTAATGTTTCACTGTTGGTTGTACCAAAAGAAGAAAATGCCCGGGGAACAACCGGTGATATGGGGTCGGCCCTGGCCGGTGAAGACGAGGTAGGTGCCGGTGAATGGATTAAGGTATTTTACCATTCTCCGGAACTGCCATCATTGAGCCAGGGGGCTGTGGATATAGGCTTTGCCGTTGTTGGTTATAAGAAAGGTCCTTTGATTACAGCGATTTTTGATGGTAATAAAAACAGGATGATCGGACAGGAATCGATTGATACCGGAGACTTTAGAGTTGTGGGTGGAAAAATTGAAATTAACCTGGGCACAGATGACATGGTTCATGAATTCCACCTGTCCGGCAAAGAAAAAATTACTGATTTTTTCCACACTCTGGGACTCAATTTGCCTGATCTGAGTGAAACTGCTGCCCAAATACTGGACCAGAGAATGAAAGCCGAACATAAAGATTCTGATACACCGGATGATCTTTCCGGACTCAAATGGTATACCCGTCATAAGATCTACCCGTTTATTATCGCCCAGACAAAATTTGAAGACGACCTGGCTGCCGGGTTAAAACTGGTTACCGGTCGGGTTGTTCATCCGCGAGCGATCCTGGTCACCGTCAGCCGAAAAACAATAGACTCGCCTGTGGTAACCCGACTGGATCTGCAGCAGATCCATAACGATATACACAAGGGTTCAGAAAAAGACCGTGCAGCTTTCAACATTGCCAGCGGTATTTTCTGCTCACAGCTGGAAGAAAGAATTCTGGGTGAGGAGTCCATCGGATATTTCGGTTTATTAAAACAATATCCTGAAGGTACCAAATTAAGATGGCTGACACCAGGAGATCGGGACAGCCTTTATGATCAGATGCGTGAACTGAAGTATCCGAAACGTGTTATAAAGCTGCTTGAAGCCTCCCCCAATACGGTTCTGTTTCCCTCCAGCCCTGCAATTTTTGACGGGAAGCCCCGGTGGGCATGGCTTGAAGTTGATCCGTATACCTTTAGAACCATCACTGTCCTGGATAATGGAGACCACGGCAGTATGACTGAAAAAGCCATGACTGATTTTGGCAAGGATGCCATG
>QMMT01000255.1 GCA_003647385.1 Deltaproteobacteria bacterium | reverse complement strand
CGTAAGAGCTTTATCTGTTTTGATGAAGATGCCACCATTAAAAATATCAAACAGGCTATAGATAAGGGTTTTGATATGCCTGAACTGATCAAGCGGTTTACAGCAACCGGGTTAGGACCAGGGCAGGGTGGTATCCCGGGGCACAACCTGCCCCTGTATGTGGCGAAATATCAGGCATTGCCGGATATTTCCATCAGACCCACTAATGTAAGACCGCCTTTAGTGCCCACACTGATATCTACTTATGCCGGTGTAAATCACAAGATGTTTAAAATAACCCCCATGGATGAGATGCAGCGAAAAGACGGGGGGATTTTCAGAAACATTGGTGTATGGCAGCGGGCCCGTTATTTCTCAGATGATTTTTCCTGCAAAAAAGAAATTGAAAATGTCAGGAACAACGTGGGAATGCTGGACGGATCAACCTTGGGTAAGTTCAGGCTTCATGGGCCGGATGCAGTCAAGGCACTCCAGCGGGTGTTTGTCTCTGATATGTCCAAACTAAAGCAAGGCCGTGTCAAATACTCAGCCATGTGTAATGATGATGGCTGTGTCATCGATGACGGCGTTGTTATCAAGCAGGGGGAGAATGATTATTATTTCACCACCTCAAGCGGTCGGGCAGGACAGACCGTTGAATGGATCAGATACCACACCCGGTATGATGGATGGGATTTTGCCCTGGTGAATCTTACTGATTCATTAGGCGTGATCAACCTGTCCGGACCCAATGCCAGAAAGGTATTGGAAAAAATTGTGAATATTGATATTTCCAATGAAGCCTTTGGATACTCAGAATACAAGGAGTTCAAAATCCAGGATACAATTCCGGTCAGGGCCATGCGGCTGGGGTTTGTGGGTGAGCTCTCCTATGAGCTCCATGTGCCGTCGTCGTATATGAAGGCTGTCTGGCTTATGCTTAAAGCAGCGGGTAAAGAATTTAATATTCAAAATTTTGGTGTTGAAGCCCAGAATGTACTTCGTATGGAAAAATGTCATATTATCCTGGGTCAGGAATCTGAACAGAGGACAAACCTTCTGGATGTGGGCCTGGGATTTTTGTGGGACCGCACCAAAGCAGACGCAAAGACAGTGGGTGCTGTAGCACTTCGCCAGGCAGAAAATGACCAGACACGCCTCAAGCTTGTGGGGTTTAAAATGGAAAATAATACCCGGGCCCCAAGAGACGGTGCTCTGATTGTGGATGAAAAGGTGAGAGGGTATATTGCCACTGCCAGAGACAGCTTTTCATTAAACGAGGCAGTGGGTATGGCTTTGGTTGATGCAGAGCTTTCCAAGATCGGTACCCGGCTTGAGATTTATGAAGATGAATGTGGTGATGATCGGATTTATGGGAATGTGGTAGAAATGCCGTTTTATGATCCTGAAGGAACAAGGATGAAAATGTAAGGGAAAAATCATGAAAGAGATACAAAGAGTTTCCCCGGTTGGGTTTAAAAGTACGCCATTAAAAACAGAAAACAGAGACAACTGGGAAGTCGTTATGGAATATAGTGGTGAAGGAGAAGGACCATACCTGGTTGACCTGAGCCATAGACCTAGAGTTGATTTGCAGGATTCAAAACTTGCCGCCATTACACCATTTGGCATGACACTTCCGGAAAAGCCAGGCCTAAGCCTGCTTGAAAACGGAATCCTTGCAAACCGGATGAATGGCACCCAGGTGTCATTGTTCAATCTTGCAGGGCCAGATGATGTCAGTATGCCGGAAGGTCCCGGCGAAACAGGATATACGGATGTTACAGAATCTACGCTGTGTGTTGCTTTGATCGGAAAAGATGTGTTTTCAATTTGTGAAAAACTGACAGCACTTGATTTTATGGACCCCGACAAAGTCGCTCCGTTTCTTTTTCAGGGACCTTTTTCCCATATACCATGTCAGATTGTGACATTGAGTAAGGAAGATAACAGTGCTGGATTAATCTTGACTTGTTCAAGAGGGTATGGAAGGGATATAATACATTCTATTCTCCATGCAGGAGAAGAATTCAAACTGGCACCTGCCGGAGAAAACAAATTTATTGACTGGATCAAAAGCTTATAATATCGGCAGTTGCCACTATATTAAATATAAGGAGAAGAAAGCATGAATAAAAAATATGATGCAATTATCATTGGAGCCGGTGTCATCGGATCACCCATCGCTTACGAATTATCCAGGATGGGATATAAGACCCTTAATGTTGACAAGCTTCATGATGCAGGTGAAGGGTCAACTGCCGGATCATGTGCCATTGTAAGGGCCCATTATTCTACAGCCGATGGCGTTGCCATGGCCTATGAAGGTTTCAAGTACTGGCTGGACTGGGAAAATTATCTGGACAATGTAACAGATGAAAAAGGACTTGCCAGATATATGAATACAGGTTCTTTCCTGATTAAGTCCCAGGGTCATGACTGGAAAAAGGTTAAAAAAAATTATGATGAAGTAGGGGTCCGGTATGAAGAACTGGATAACGATAAGATAAAAGAAATGGTTCCTCCTGCAGATCTCCATGAATTCTGGCCGGTCAGACGCCCTGAAGACCCGAAATTTTTTGATGAGCCTGCCAACGAGGTTGAAGGGGCAATTTTTTGTCCTGAAGGTGGTTATGTGAATGATCCAGCGCTGTCTGCCCATAATATCATGAGAGCTGCCGAGGCCAAGGGTGCCGAATTTTTGTTCAACGCCGAGGTGGTTGATATCAGAAGTGAAGACGGTAAAGTAGCGGGTATTACATTGAAAGACGGCACTCAGATTGATGCGGGAATTGTTGTCAATGTGGGCGGACCTCATTCATTTAAAATCAATAAAATGGCCAAAGGAGTCTGGGAAGGCTGCAATATAAAAACAAAAGCGCTTCGCCATGAAGTCATGTACTGTCCTTCGCCTGACGGATATGATTACCTTAATGACGGGTATCATATGTCTGATGGAGATATCGGCTGCTATGTACGTCCGGAAGTAGGCAACACATTTCTGATCGGCAGTGAAGACCCGGATTGTGATCCCCAGGAATGGGTTGATCCCGATGACTTTTATGCAGGCAAAGGCGGACACGGCAAAGACAATGTCCTGACTGAAGAACAGTGGAAAGCACAGTGTTACAGGCTTGGTAAACGAATTCCAACGCTTCAGGTACCCAATCAGCCCAAGGGGATTGTGGATCTTTATGACTGTTCTGATGACTGGATTCCTGTTTATGACAAATCTGATCTTCCGGGATTTTACATGGCCATTGGCACCAGCGGCAATCAATACAAGAATGCACCGGTTGTCGGCCGTATGATGGCAGAACTGATTGATGCCTGTGAAAAGGGTCTGGATCATGATAACGAGCCGTTTCAGTATAAATTCAAACATATTGACAGATCAACCGATGTGGGCTTTTTCTCAAGAAAACGGGAAATAAATTATAATAGTTCTTTTTCTGTAAACGGATAGAACCGGGCGGCTTTAATGCAAATTTATGTCTGTGTTAAACATGTTCCTGATTCAGCTGTTAATATAACCATTGTTGATAAAAACAGTATCGATGAAAATATTACCTTTCTTTTAAATCCCTATGATGAGCATGCGATCACGGAAGCAGTTCAGATTAAAAAGAATCTTCCGGGGTCTGAAGTTATTGCAGTCTGCCTTGGAAAGACTGATGCCCGGAATACTCTTCGGTCTGCACTGGCCATGGGGGCTGACAGAGGTATTCTGATCGTAAGTGAAAATGGTTGCGACAGCATTGAAACGGCAAAGGCTTTGAAAGCAGCCATGGAACAGGACGGAAGCCCTGGATTGATTTTTACAGGCAGAGAGTCCATTGATGCCGAAGGCATGCAGACCATGTTCCGTATTGGAGCCTTATTTAATTTTCCCGTTGCAACAAATGTGGTAAAACTGGATATTGAAGCAGACAGGGCAGTCGTTAACAGTGAACTATCCGGTGGAACAGCCAATACCTATGACATGTCTCTGCCGTGTGTGATTGGTGCTGGAAGGGGATTGAATACGCCCGATTATCCAACGTTTCGAGATGTGGTTAACTCCAAAAAAAAACCGATCAAAACAATTGTTTTTTCCGAATTGAATATTGAAGCTTCTTTGACAGGCGCAAACATTATTGAGCTTGAACCCCTTCAGCAAAAAAGGGAGCCAAAGGAGATAACAGGTGATAAAGCTGTTATTGCAAAAGAAATTGTAAAAATCCTTAGAGATAAAGCAAAGGTCATATGATGAAAAATATTGGTATCATCATAGAGCTGGATAATGGGAAAATTAAAGAAACCAATTTTGGTATGATCACCCTGGCAAGGGCCGATAAATCACAGCTTTTTGCCTTTGTCATGGATGCAGACACAAGAGACTTGAAACAGGAACTGGAATCTTTTGGTATAACACAACTTGTTAATATTTCACTTCCACCGGATCAGCAGAACAATCCGGTGATAAGGGCGAAAGCTATTATAAATAGCTTTCGCCCTTATCACCGGATTGTTCTGCTGATCCGGTGGAAGTGAAATATTAACAAGTTGTG
>QMMT01000254.1 GCA_003647385.1 Deltaproteobacteria bacterium | reverse complement strand
TCATAACACTTATCAATTCTATTAATTTTAAAAGTTCCTGCTCTGAAAAATCCTGGATGTTAATAAAATCTTTTTTCATTTGCTATTTTTTCCTTTTTTAATGGTTCGAATTTAATTTGGGTTCTGTTATATTTAATTAATTTATCTTGCATGTAATCCGTCCAATGTCATCAATGCCTCGTAACAATCAGGACGGCGATCCCGATAAACAACCCAGTTTTCACGATATTTGCGTACCTCTTCAAGATCAAAAACGGCAGTAATGACTGCCTGGGTGTTGTTGTCAGCCTCAGCTACTTTTGCGCCAGTTTGATCTGCAATAAAAGAAGACCCATAAAATGTTGTTTCTAATTCTTTACAGGTCTCACTTCCAATTCGGTTAGAGGCCATCAGGGGCATCATATTGGCTGCCGCATGTCCCTGCATTGTCCGTTGCCAATGGTCTTTGGAAGAAGAATCACTGCCGACATCAGATCCTATAGCCGTGGGGTAAAGAAGAATTTGGGCACCCATCAGGCTTAAACACCTCGCTGTCTCCGGGAACCATTGATCCCAGCAGATCCCCAGACCAATTTTTCCGAAGCGCGTGTCCCAGACTTTTAATCCAAGATCTCCAGGAGAAAAATAATTTTTTTCATGATAACCCGGAAAATTAGGGATATGAATTTTCCGATAGAGACCCATAATTTCACCACCGGCATCTATCATTGCTACGGAGTTGAAAAAGACTTGATTTGCCCTTTCAAAAAAACTGACCGGAATCACCACATTAAGCTCTTTTGCTAACTTTGACATTCGATTAATCGTTGGATGATGTTTAAACGGTTTTGCTAAATCAAAGTGATTCTGATCTATTTCAATACAAAAATATGGGGTTTCAAATAACTCCTGAATTAATACAATATTGGCTCCATCAGCAGCAGCTGATCGAACCAGTGATTCTGCTTTGTTGATATTTTCTTCTATGTCCCAGGAGCAGGACATCTGTGTTGCGGCCAGTGTGACTTTATTCATAATTATTCTCCTTTTTTAATTGGTGCAGGCTGTTGCTGGGTAATGCAGTGAAAAATTCCGCCTGACATGGCTACCTCACGGGCATAAAGACCTACGACCTTTCGTTCCGGCATCAATTTTTGAAGTGTTTCCAGTGCAGCTGCATCATTTTCATCATTAAAGGTTGGGACGATTGCCCCGCCATTTACAATATAGAAATTAGCATAGGAATGATCGACCCTGTGGCCCTCAGTTAATGGCAGGGTTCCTTCAATAACATCAAAGCCCTGAGCCTCTTCTTTGGTAATAAATGATGGGTTGGGTGCATGGATTTTATGAACTTTAAGCTTTCGTCCTTTTGCGTCGGTTGTGTTAATCAAGCGCTCATAAGCATCTTTAGAAATCTCATGTTGAGGATCGTTTTTGTCATCTGTCCAGTGAAGGGCCACAACACCTGGTCGGATAAAGCAGGCCAGATTGTCAATATGACCATATGTCACATCTTCATGGGTTCCCTTTCCCAGCCAGATAACCTTTTCGACATTTGTATATGCCTTTAGGATTTCTTCAATTTGACCCTTATTCATATGAGGATTTCTGTTCTCATGAAGTAAACACTCTTCTGTGGTAAGCAAAGTGCCCTCACCGTCTACATGTATTGATCCCCCTTCGAGCACAAAATTTTCAGGCTTGTAACGATCTAAATTTTCAATGCCCATAATTTTTTGCGCAACAAGATTATCCAGATCCCATGGCCATAAATGACCGCCATTTAAACCGCCCCATGCATTGAATTCCCAGTCAACCGCACGGATATCCCCCTTATCATTAATGACAAAAGTCGGGCCATTATCCCTAATCCAGATATCATTATAAGATATTTCTACTACCCTAATATTTCCCGGTAACGTTTCACGCGCCACCTGGAACTGCTCCCTCACAGCACCCACCGTACAGATTCAAACTGTGAAATTGCAATAGCCAGCTCAACAATCGTTCGCTGTACCGGTTTGCCACCGTTGCGCCATACATCTGATCGAAAGGGCCATAGCATCCAGGTTTGCTTATGCGGTTCAAATTCTGCCGGCATGCGGAAACCATCTTCGCGGGGTGTACTGGTAAGTGTTTCAGGCATTTTTATCCTATTTGATTTGGTGCTGGCTGCTGCTGTGTAATACAGTGTATATTACCGCCGCCAAACAATATCATTCGTGTCGAAACTTGAACAATTTCACGATCCGGGAATTCCCGGGTAAAGATATCCAGCGCGGCTTGATCATACTTTGGAAAATCAAACTTCGGCATAACAATTCCATTGTTTGCCATATAAAAATTGACGTAAATACCTTTTACCTGAGTACCGTTTGCCAGAATTTCATAAGGCTCCGTGATCTCCACAATTTCAAACGCTCGTCCTTGCGCATCTCTATTATTTTCCAGGATCTCCCTGTTTTTTTGAAATGTTTCATAATCCGGGTGGGTTGTATCGTTGGAAGTACCCAGTAAAATCCTGCCGGGCCTGATAAAACTGGCCACCGCATCAACATGGCCATCGGTGGAGGTCTGATTGCGATCACCGCACAACCAGATAATTTTTTCAACATTGAGATATTCTCTCAGGTAGTTTTCCACCTCATTTTTACTTAATTCAGGATTTCGATTTTTATTGAGCTGGACACTTTCGGTCAAAAGTACTGTACCTTCACCATCCACATGAATACCGCCTCCTTCAAGAACTAGCGGGGAATCATATTTTTTAATACCCATCCGATCCAGCACAAACCCTGCAGCTCTGTTATCACGCTCATGGGGTCCCCTGTTGCCCCATCCATTAAAAATCCAGTTTACACCGGCAACATCCCCGGTTTTGTTTATTACAAATGACGGGCCGGAATCACGGAACCATCCATCATCGAGCTCTGTTTCGATAATATTAATATCAGGCCCACACAATGATTTCGTCTCACCAAGATCTTCTTTGTTGGTCAGCATATATAAAGGCTCAAATCGGGAAACAGCGTTTGCCACTTCTGCCCAGCATTTTTTGGCTGACTTATGGGCAGTTTCAAGATCCATTGGTGCCCTGGAAAATGCATCCGCAGCACAAGGCCAGGCCATCCAGCATGCTGTATGAGGATGCCATTCGCCCGGCATAAAATACCCTTCCTGTTTGGGTGTTGTCATTATCATACTCCTTACTTATGATTTATTTTTTATATGTCAAAAAGACTTTATCTCTATAATAGGGAAGTTTATCTATCCTTGGTGTATAGCTCCCATCATCAATGCACTGACGAACATAGGCGGCAATATCTTCCATTTTGGCAAACCAGACATCCCCTTTAGATTTCATATATTCGATCAATTCTGCTATTTTGTCCCAGTTTGCCAGACGTCCTGTCACAAAAGGATGCCAGACACTGACCCAAAGCCCACCATATTTGTACATTACGTCAAATTCTTCGCGAAAAATCTCTATGCCTTGTGATGGCGCCTTGATGGGCATTTCATATTTAAAATCTGTGTAGTTGGCAAACTGGGGCCAGTCATCCATACCATTATGACATGGAAATTCTATCACTTCTCCCTGATCTGTTTTTAAAATATAGGGAATATCATCTCCCATTAACGAGGAGTCATAAAGAAAACCCTCTTCAATCAACAGGTCAGCCGAGTTTCCAGAAAAATCATAATACGGCGCCCTCCAGCCTTTTGGGCGCTGGCCGGTTGCGTTTTCAATGGCCTTGATTCCATATTTCAGCCAATAATGTTCTTCTTCTCGACTGTTGGAACCCGGATATTCATGGATATAACCGTGATGGGCAACTTCGTGCCCTCCATCAACCATGGCTTTTACTGCAGATGGATAATTTTCAATGCACCAGGCCGGAACAAAAAACGTCTGCTGGATGTCAAGCTGTTTATAAGTGTCAAGTATGCGGGGTATGGCAACCTCAGGCCCATAACGCAGCATGGATAAAGCTGAAATTTTATTGATCGAACTCTCTGGGTAATCCAGGTGGAGTATACTATCGGCATCCATATCAAATGTAATGGCAACAGCGCATTTTGCACCATCAGGCCATTGAATTGGATTTTTAATCATTTTATAATTCCTTATGATTTTCAAAAACTGCCACATGCAGTCTTGATCTTTCAGTCAAGTTTACCCAAAGCCTGGAGGACTTTTTGTGGTGTCATGGGGACATCCAACCACACCCCAATTGCATTATAAACGGCCTGGGCAATTGCCGGTATGGAAGCTGCAATGGGTGATTCTCCTGCACCTTTGCAGCCATATGGCCCTACAGGATCATGGGATTCACAAAATAGAATCTCGGGTTGTATGGGAAAATCAGGGGCCCGAAATACTTTATAGTCCAGAAAATTCGGATTAAGAACTTTTCCTGTCTGCTCATCAAAAACCATGCTTTCCACCAGGGCAAAACCAGCACCCTGTATGGCTACGCCAGTCACCTGATTTTCAAGTACCTTAGGATTCAGCACCGTACCGCTGTCTTGTGTTAAACAATAGTCC
>QMMT01000253.1 GCA_003647385.1 Deltaproteobacteria bacterium | reverse complement strand
TTTATCATTTGTATTTAGTGACTTACTCCTGAATTCCTATCAAAAAAACAAGAAACTCAGAAAATAATATTGAAATAAGATAATTATCCTTACCTCCAAGGTACTTATCCTGACCAGTCTGATAGTTACTTCCGCTTTATGTTAACCTCCTTTCCATTAAATAATTCAGGCAATATATGTGTTGATAATAAATTTTAAATACATATCGCCAAAAAAAATACAATTTGAACTTGCAAGAACGGTAATAGGGTCAATACTCAGGACTGGATTCAAAAAATTTGAGCACTGCACAAGAAGTGTCTAAATGAAAAAGGAACTCTGATATTAACTGTTAGTTTAATATTCAGTAAAATATTTCGTCAATAAATGCAACCAATGATTCTAATATTTTTGTATCAAAAAGCCCTTAGATCAATTAAAAGCAATAATTTAATCCGTAAACTTTTTTTTAAATATTTTTTTAAAACACTGTATATAGTAATATATACGTTTTCTTCTTTGAGACAAATTTTCAACTATATGGAAATGGGGATAATCAAATTGATTAAACTAATATTAATTTTTATTGGAAAAAAAAACATCATTTGAGAAGACATAATCAGGTAGCCAAGCAGCGATTATAGTCTGCCATTATGGGCTGAGACCCTTTGTATGAAAAGTGTGGCCATATTTAGCCTCAATAATCTCGATATATAGCCTTAAGTTGGGCTTTGATGATTTCATATCATGAGAAGATAAATACCGAATACAGCAGTAACAGCACCGAAACCAGCCCTGATGGACACGTGCTCCTTGTGAAGGAAAATTGAAAACGGAATGATGAAAACCGGGACGAGTGAGAGAAATGTTGAAGCCACCCCGGTTGTCAGATAATGAAGGACAAGAAGGGAAAGCGATACCCCTAAAAAAGGTCCGACAGCTGATCCAATGGCTGTATAAACCACTGCCTTTCTGTTTTTTACGGCAGCTTTTACCGTCCCCCATTTTCCCGTGACAGTAAAGAAAATAAGAAAACAAAAGAAAGCCGCAATGGCCCTGATCTGAGTTGAAGAAAAGGCATCCAGATATCCTGACTCTGTCTGCATGCCGGTTTTGCTTAAAATATATCCAAATGCCTGGCCAAACATAGCGCCAAATCCATAGACCACACCCTTTAAGGAAATATTTCTGATTTTCAACTTAGACGGTTTTGATGTTTTTTGATTTTTTTCAAGAATAACAATTCCGACACCGAAAAGAGTGATAAACATACCCACCCACTGGTGAAGGACATATATTTCATTTAAGAATAACCAGCCGGTCAGTGCCACAGTGGGTGCGGACAGGCTGAAAATAAGCATGGTAACCCTTGGTCCGATTTCAACAAGTGCTTTGAAAAGGAAAATATCTCCCATAAAAAAACCAATGACTCCTGAAAGACTGAGATAAAACCAGGCATGTGCCGGGAAGTGAACAGGAAAGATATATCCATGTTTGAAAAATAAAAGGAGACCAAAAAGAATCAAAGCAATAGTCAGCCTGATAACATTGACTGGTATTGCCCCTACTTTTTTGGAAGCCGCTTCGAAAAACTGGATGCTGACAGTCCAGCAAAGTACGGTGGCAATGGCGATCAATTCACCAGTGTAAGGCATGGCGGTCCTTTTTTATTGAAAGTAAAAAAAGTCATAGTTAGATGATATGGTATGAAATGACAAGAAAAATATAGCTGGTAAAGCTAAAAATGAACCGAATAATGCTTCTTTTAGGTGAGCAAAGGCAGTATTGACGAATATATATTGCAAGCCATATCAATGAATGCTAAATTTTATACAAAATGAAATCACAATATAATGTCTGGAGATGATGAAGAAGAATTTAATCAAGCCGTCGAATATTTTAATAAAATTGATCAGGATTAATACAGATTGAAAAAAAAAGATAAATTTACATTCAGGTGCCAATCCTGCGGGGGGCAAACTCCCAAGTGGATGGGAAAGTGCCCGGAGTGCGGTGCCTGGGACACTTTGGTGGAAGAGCGCATCATTTCAGGTGTTTTAAAAAAGAGGAAATCTTCTTTTGTGTCGGAACCCGTTTCAATTGATTCTGTGGCAGTGGAAGAAACCGATAGAATTAAAACCGGTATAGCGGAATTTGATCGTGTGCTGGGGGGAGGACTTGTTGATGGATCATTAATTCTGATCGGCGGTGATCCCGGGATTGGAAAATCTACTTTGATGCTGCAGGTATTGTCAAAATTATCCGATGCCGGCAAAAAGTGTCTTTATGTGTCTGGTGAAGAGTCTATCCGGCAGCTTTCCATGAGAGGGAAACGCTTAAATTCAAAAGGTTCTTCTCTGTTTGTCGTATCTGAAACAGATCTGGATTCCATACTGGCCATGGTGGAACACTCTAAATATGATGCACTGGTAATTGATTCTATCCAGACAGTGTTTCATCCTGATGTTTCTTCAACGCCGGGCAGTGTAACACAGATCAGGGAAGCTGCCATGCAGTTTATGAAGCTTTCAAAATCAACCGGCATCCCTGTTTTTCTGGTCGGCCATGTGACCAAAGTAGGTGCCATTGCAGGCCCGAGGATTATGGAGCACATGGTGGATACGGTTCTATATTTTGAAGGGGATAAAAATCATGTATTCAGAATTTTAAGAGCCGTTAAAAACAGGTTTGGTCCCACAAATGAGATTGGCGTGTTTGAAATGAATGAAAAGGGCCTCACCCAGGTCCCCAATCCTTCTGCGGTCTTTTTATCTGAGCGATCAGCCATTGCACCGGGCTCTGTTGTGACATCCTGTATGGAAGGCTCCCGTCCCATCCTGGTTGAAATCCAGGGTCTTGTATCAAGCTCCGGGTTTGGGACACCCCGGCGAACGGTTCTGGGTCTTGATAATAACAGGGTTGCACTGCTTGTTGCCGTGATGGAAAAAAGACTTGGGATGAATCTTTCCGGCCTTGATATTTTTATGAATGTTGCCGGGGGAGTAAAAATTGTGGAGCCGGCAGCTGATCTTGCCATTGCAGCCGCCTTGGCATCGAGTTTTTTGGACAAACCGGTTGAAAAGAATACAACCTTGATTGGAGAGATTGGACTCACCGGAGAGATAAGAGCTGTGGGCCATATCCAGGCAAGAATTAAGGAAGCGTCCAAAATGGGATTTACAAAGTGTCTTGTTCCCAGCAGCACCATCAAGCAATTATCTAAAATAAAGGGTATGACCATTGAAAGTATCAGCTTTCTAAAAGATGCCATGGAGGTATTGTTTTAATGGCTGCTCCCAAAAATAAAAAATCAGGCAAGAATAAATCAGGCAGGCAAAAATCAGGTAAAAACCAGTGGGCAGACCATTTGACGCTCCGGGCAAAAGCCGAGAATTATCCGGCCCGGTCCGTGTATAAACTTGAAGAAATACAGAAGAAATTCAAGGTGATGAAAAAAAATGATCTAGTGCTTGATCTTGGATGTGCACCGGGTTCCTGGTTGTTATATGCAGCGAAACAGGTCACAGGTTCCGGTAAAGTATTTGGTATTGATTTAAAACCCATTGAGATAAAATTGCCGAACCATGTGATTGCCATTAAAGATAATATTTTAAATTTAGGTGAAGACTCTTTTTTAGATAAAAGTTTAAGATTCAATGCAGTCTTAAGTGATATGGCGCCTGCAACAACCGGAAGAAAGGATGTGGATGCGTTAAGATCTTTTGAACTTTGCAACATGGCTTTAACGATTGCAGAAGATTTTCTTCTTCAAAATGGTCATTTTGTCTGCAAGATTTTTCAGGGGAATGACTTTAATATCTTTCAAAAAAATGTTAAATCAAAATTTAAAGAATGCAAAATATTTAAACCGGAAAGCTGTAGAAAACAAAGTAAAGAAATATATATTATAGCAAAAGGGAAGAAGTGAAGGAGGAACTGCAAAATGTCAGGACATAGCAAATGGTCAACCATAAAACATAAAAAAGGTGCTACTGATGCAAAAAGGGGCAAGCTTTTTACTAAATTGATAAAGGAAATTACCGTTGCCGCAAGGATGGGTGGTGGTGATCCTGAATCAAATCCGAGACTCAGGCATGCATTGAATTCAGCCCGATCCCAGAATATGCCCAAGGACACGTCAGACAGAGCTGTTAAAAAGGGAACCGGCGAGTTAGAGGGTGTTAATTACGAAGAAATCTTATATGAAGGATATGGCCCCGGGGGTGTTGCCGTCTTGGTGGAATGTTTAACAGATAATAGAAACAGAACGATTGCAGAGGTTCGCCATGCATTTGGTAAAGCCGGCGGGAATGTCGGAACAGATGGGTGCGTGGCCTGGATGTTTGATAAAAAAGGATTGATTACGGTGAGCAAAGAGGAGTCAGATGAGGAGACACTGATGGAATTGGCTTTGGATGCCGGAGCCGAGGATATTATAGAAGAGACAGATTCATTTGATATCATAACAGATCCTTCCGACTTTGATGCGGTGCAGGAAGCCATTGATGCAGCCGAGATAAAATATGAACTGGCGGAAATAACCATGATTCCCCAGAATCTGACCAAGGTTGAAGGAAAAGAAG
>QMMT01000252.1 GCA_003647385.1 Deltaproteobacteria bacterium | reverse complement strand
TGGTATATTTTCCAGGACCGTTCAGGCAAGGTATCAATTCCGCTTCCGGGATCAAAGCCCACGTAAATCCTGACCCCGTTGATTAAATGAAATGAAAGCGCTCTATCTCCAGTTCCATCAGGAAACGCTTTTGATCTGTCAGGATAATAGTTGCCCTCTGCCACCCAGATCTCATCTTTGCTTTCGGCCCTGTTAATGGCATCCTGTAGGTGATTATAGGCATCACCCCAGCTTAAACCGGTTTGGAGACCCTTTACATCGACGTCCACATAAATGGTATCTGCTTTGGCAGATGTCCCCAAAAATAAAATCCCCATGACCCAGAAATGCAAAAGGATCATCCGTTTAAACAATCGACGATTTTTCTTCATGATATACTCCCGATGATTTTTTTTCAGTCAACCCGGCTATCGCAATGGCCCTTGGATTTCCATCCTCGTCTCTCAACGAATTTGGCTTTTCACTACCATCATGACATATGCAATAAACGTACCCCAGGGCCACAAAATTATGAGCTATATTTTATAGTGCTTTCGCAGCTTATAGGTATTTTTACCTATGAAAAAAATGTAATAAAATTAAGAAAAAAATGTAACAATTGTGGACAAACTTTTACCTATTAATGAATTTCCCCGCCGCAAGCGGACGGATATCAACAAAGGATTCAACCAATTTTAACGTCGCAAGCAACGGGGTATTAGACCCAATGCTTTGCAATAAAATAGGCAAGTTCAATGTGTCAGACATTAAAAGACTTATGGTTTATTTTTTCAGGCTTGCCATATACTCTTCCCATTCTGAAGGGATAAGCTGTTTTTTCTGGGTATTGCATTCTTTACAGCAGGGTACGAGATTAAATTTTTCGGACTTGCCCCCACGGGCTAAAGGAATGATATGATCCATGGTGAGTTCTTTGGGGGGATAATAATGTTTACAATAGTGACAAATGCCTGAAGATCGTTTGCGCTTCCACCATTGACTGGATCTAAGTTTCCTTGCTTTATCCCGTTCTTTTTTCAAGACTGCATCATCTGTGAAAGAAAAAAACGGATCTATGGGTTTGGATCTAGTAACCAAATTCGTTCAACATCCTTCCATTATCGGTCCAGTTTTTTGTTACTTTTACAAACAGTTTTAACAGGACCTTTTGCCCGGTCATCTGTTCGATATCTTTTCTTGCCTTGTATCCAATTTTTGACAGCATGGAGCCTTTTTTCCCGATAATGATCCCTTTTTGGGAATCCCTGATGACATGGATGCTGGCATGGATGACAATCAGTTTTTTTTCCACGACAAAAGAATCTACTGTTACTGCGCTTGAATAAGGGATCTCCATGCCTGTTAATCTAAATACTTTTTCCCTTATAATCTCTTTGACCATAAATTTTTCCGACACATCCGTAAATGTTTCTTCCGGGAACAAGCGGGGGCCAACAGCCAATGACTTTTCTACTTCTTCAAGAATGTTTTTTACCTGAATATTTTTTTGAGCAGAAACCGGGATAATTGCTTTAAACTCATGCAATTTTTGAAATTCATCAACCAGCATATAGATCTCTGCCTTTTTAACCAGGTCAATTTTATTTAACGCAAGGACGACTGTTTTGGCTGTTTTTTTTAATTGTGATATAATCAGTTTTTCAGCTGAATAGTTTCTGGCGGATACGTCCACCATAAACAGGATGACTTCCACATCTTCCAGAGCCTGCAGTGCCTGATCGACAATTCTCCTGTTTAACAGGGTGGTACTCTTGTGAATCCCCGGTGTATCAATGAAGATGATTTGGGATAACGGCCGGTTAATAATACCAAGGATTCTGTCCCGGGTGGTCTGAGGCTTTTTAGAGGTAATGGAAATTTTTTGCCCCAACACCTGGTTGAGAAGGGTAGATTTTCCTGCATTGGGAGCACCAATGATTCCGACAAATCCAGATCGGAACTTGTTTTTATTCTTTTTATTCATTATGCCAGTCTATCAAACTCTTGATTTCCTCTAAAATTGTATCTCTTCCCTTTTTTGTTTTGGCAGAAAAAAGAATCACATGATTCTTTTCCCGATTCATCTGGGAACAAATGGTGTTAAGTCTTTTCTGCTGCTTTGTTTTTGATAATTTATCAGATTTTGTTAAAATTATCAGATATGGCATTTCATGAGATTCCAGCCAGTCAACCATATCAAATTCTTCTTTTCCCGGATCTCTTCGAATATCAATCAATAAAATCAGCCCAAAAAGATTTTGGCGCTGGGAAAGATACAGGTTAACCATGGGCTGCCATTGGGATCTGATCTTTTTGGATACTTTGGCATAGCCATAGCCTGGAAGATCCACAAAAGAAAGTTCTTCATTTACCAGAAAAAAATTGATGAGCTGGGTACATCCCGGTTTTGAACTTGTCTTCACCATATTTTTTCTTTGGATGAGTGTATTGATCAAAGAGGATTTCCCTACATTGGAGCGACCTGCAAATGCGATTTCAGGCAGATCATATTCAGGGTACTGGGATGGTTTAACAGCACTTTTAACGAATTCGACAGTTTTAATAATCATTACAGCTCTTTTAAATAGCCTTCCAAACGGTCAAGACCGATTTTTAAATTATCCATGGAATTTGCATAGGAAAATCGTAAGTACCCTTCCCCGTTTGCCCCGAAATCAATTCCCGGGGTGACCCCGACATGTGCTTTTTTTAAAATATCAAAAGCAAGGGCATATGAATCGTTTGAGATATGTTTTGCATTGGCAAACACATAAAATGCACCGGTGGGCTCTATGGTAATCCCAAGACCCATCTTTCTTAATCTCTCAATGACATAAATGCGGCGTTTGTTATATGTCTCTCTCATGGCTTTTGTCTCTTTATGAGCATCTTTTAAGGCAGCAGCCCCTGCAAGCTGGGCAACGGAATTTGCACAGATAAAAAAATTCTGCTGTAAAATCTGCAACGCCCTGACAAATTGCTGCGGTGCGATGAGATATCCAAGACGCAGACCTGTCATGGCAAAAAGCTTTGAAAACCCGTTCAATACAAAGGCGTTATCTGTAAATTCATAGATGGAGTGTTCTTTGCCTTCATACACAAGCCCATGGTAAATTTCATCTGAAATCACATAAAGGTTATTATCCTCTGCAATATCAACAATCTGCTGCATTCTTTTCTTTGGAATGACATTTCCCGTTGGATTGGAGGGAGAATTTATAAAAATCGCTTTGGTTTTTGACGTAATTTTCTCTTCAATGGCTTTTGGGGTATAAACAAACCCTTCTTTTTCAGTAACCTGCACCTTCACCGGAACACCTTGGACATAATTGATGAAATTGGCATAGCAGGCATAGTGCGGATCGGAAATAATGATCTCATCCCCTGGATTGACAAGGGCGGAAAATAGCAAAAGCATGGCCGGGGAGGTGCCTGATGTCACCAGGACCTGGCCCGGATCAATGGTGGTGTTATAAGTTGTTTTGTGATACTCACAGATCGCCTCTCTTAGACGGATATCCCCCAAACTGTGGGTATAATGGGTCTCATTGCCCCAAAAAGCATCAATACCGGCTTTATTGACGCATTCGGGCACATTAAAATCAGGCTCACCGATCTCCATGTGGATAACATCAATCCCTTCGGCCTCCATTTTATGGATCTTTTCAAGGATCTCCATCACGATAAAAGGCGTTATATTTTCACATCTATTGGCAGGTTTCATTTAAAGCACCTTGTTTAGGGGATATTCAATAATCCCTTCTGCACCCGCTTTAAGCAGCTGCGGAATCAAATCCCTGACAACCCCTGTATTTATAATGCTTTCAACGGCAAACCAGTCGGATTGATACAAGGGTGAAATGGTAGGTGTATTAAGACTCGGTAAAAGGGAAACAACCTTTGCAATTTTATTTTCAGGCACATTCATTTTTATTCCCACAAGCTTTTCAGCAACAAGTGCCGCCCGCAGTAACAAGGCAATCTGTTCTATTTTCTCTCTTTTCACAGGATTTTTCCAGGCAGTCTTATTGGCAATCAACTGGGTATTGGTTTCCATGACTTCATGAATTACCCTTAAATTATGAGCCTTGATCGTACTTTCAGTTTCCGTGATCTCCACAATGGCATCTGCAAGACCAGAAACAATCTTGGCTTCTGTTGCACCCCAGGAAAATTTTATATTTACATCAATATTCCGA
The DNA here is from genome assembly GCA_003647385.1 of Deltaproteobacteria bacterium. Taxonomy (GTDB): domain Bacteria; phylum Desulfobacterota; class Desulfobacteria; order Desulfobacterales; family Desulfobacteraceae; genus Desulfobacula. The sequence goes on along the minus strand of QMMT01000252.1, from coordinate 387 downwards.
TCTTTGAAAAACCGTTTTGTGAATTTTACAAGTTCAGTGGAAATAGTTTTCCCTGCAAGATCTTCAAGCGTTTTTATAGAAGAATCATTTGCAACGGCAATCACCCATCTGGCTGGACGGGTACTGACCTTGGAATACATAAGGTCTGTCACCACATGAATATCGGATTCATGCTCTGCAATCCAGTCAAGGCCTGTCAAGCCCACATCAATGATACCACTTTCGACATTAATTGACATCTCCTGGGCACGGCACACAGCACATTCAATGGATTCATCATTAATATCAGGGAAATAACTTCTTCCTTCAATATTGATTTTCCACCCGGACCGTTTGAAAAGATTTATTGTTGCATTCTGAAGGCTTCCCTTTGGAATGCCTAACTTC
>QMMT01000251.1 GCA_003647385.1 Deltaproteobacteria bacterium | reverse complement strand
GTATATGGGCACCCTAATTCTTTTGCCCAGGATTCTTTTTCGGGAGGTCCTGCCAACATAACATCGTGTCCTGAAGCTTGTAACGCCAATGAAAGAGCAAGCATTGGCTGGACATCACCCCTTGAACCACAGGTAGCAAGAAAAATACGCATTTTATATTTCCATATCTATTTGTGAACCCCATGTCCGATAAAAAGGTTGATCATGTCTTTAGCATGGTGACCTGATTGTCTTTTGAACTCGTGGTTTGACAATAAAGCAGAAATTTTATAAAAACAATAAAGCTTTTGTCTGAAGACAAAAAAGAAAAGAGGAAAAATGATCTGTTCAATAGAAAAAGAAATGATTGAAAAAACCATAGAGTTCCATCGGCATAACTGCCCGGGGCTGACCATTGGTATTCGGGCAGCAGAACTTGCAATGGAAAAATTGAATATCCACAATGCAAAATCTCCGGTATGCGTGGCTGAAACAGACATGTGCGGTGTGGATGCCATCCAGTTTTTGACCGGATGTTCCTTTGGTAAAGGCAACCTGATCCACAAAGATTACGGCAAGTCTGCCTTTACCTTTTATGACAGGGATGCACAAAAGGGTTTTCGAGCAGTATTCAAAGATAATTTTGCAAGGGATGAAGAAGACCGGGATATGCGAATCAAACGGCTTTTGCAGGCAGATTTAAAAGATCTTTTTGTAACTGAGGATGTGGACGAACCGCCTGTAAGACCTGCCCGGATACTGAAAAGTATCCAATGCGATGGGTGTAGCGAGATGACAATGGAATCCCGCATCCGGTTATTTGACGGCAAAAAACTGTGTCTGCCCTGTTTTCAGAACGTGGAACAGAAAATTTAAATTGAAAAAATTTATGAGATACTTATTGAGAATTATACAAACTCAGAAAGAAAAATATGGGCGGAACAAACTCTGATATCATCTTTTGAAACAAGATCAATATCATTTTCAAGAACCACCTGGACTGCTTTGACATCAGGAAAACGGGTTTTTAAATAATACAAAGGCCTGTTTATCTTTTGTCCGCTTTTTTTGCACTCAATAAAATAGATGGGTTTTGAGTCCTCAGTTATTACAAAATCCACTTCCCTTTTATCAATATCCCTGAAATAACGCAGTTCAATTTCGCGGCCTTGTGTATCCTGCATAAAAAAGCACCATTTTAAAAGGTGGCAGGCCATCAGGTTTTCAAACCGCTTCCCCATTTCTTTGATAAGCGTCCAGTCAAAATGATAATGTTTTGCCTCTTTTTTTACCGCTCTGATTTTTGGTGCACCAAAAGGATAAATTCTAAATATCATATAGAGATTTTCAAGCATAGTGATCCATCGTGTAACCGACTGGTGAGACACCTGCAAATCCAGTCTGAGTGCATTGATTGACAGGGGGCTTCCCACCAGATCAGGCAATCGAAATACCAAGTGTTCAATCAGCCCCAAATCTTTAACATTTTCAAGATCAGCCAGATCTTCGCGTACAAGCCTTGAACGATACTCCCTGCTCCACCGTTTTGTCTGCCTTTGGGACTGCAAAAAAAACGGTTCGGGAAAACCACCGTAAATTAGAAGATTTTCTATTGTTTTCCTGTTATGAACATCAAGCTCGGCAAAGGTTAAAGGTAAAAGCCTGTGAAAATGATATCGGCCCTGTAGAGAATCTCCCCCACGGCGATAATAATCAAGCCGCGCACTCCCTGTTACAAGAATTTGTATTTCATCCCCACGTTTATCATAAAGGCCCTTTACAATCTGCCGCCACCTGGAAAACTTATGAATTTCATCCAGTACCAGATAACCTGAACCTGCCGGGAACATTTCAGTCATTATTTTTTCCCGGTCCTCTAATACGTCCCAGTTTATATATCTTTTTTCAGGATCAAACCCCGCCTGTTTACAAAGATACTTTGCCAGGGTAGTTTTTCCTGCCTGGCGGGGTCCGCCGATAAAGACCATTTTTTGCTTCAGATCTTCTGTAATTGTTTTTTCTATATATCGATTTAAATACCCTGTCATTTTAACTCCAATCGGAAATTATTCGCTATTTTTTTCTGATGCAGTTAAATATACTCGCATAAAAATAAATTGTCAATCTGATACCTTAAGTTTATGAATTCAAAAACCACAGGGGTTCCCTGTAACCTCGCAAAGCAAAGCATTCAGTCTTTCGGTCATGATTTTTTTAAAAATAGGGATTTTTACCTATTGTATTCTCCTTTTACACTCTGTAAACTTATTTGAATAATTTAAGGTGATCAGGAAGAACAATGGAAAAAAGACTGCTCATAGTTGATGACGAACCCCGCATCACAGACTCTTTTAAAGTTATTTTTGAAAGCCGTGGGTACAGGGTCCAAACGGCTTCCAATGGATATGATGCCATTGAAGTTTTTAAACAGCATCCTTTTAAAGTTGTGTTATCCGATATCCGGATGGATGAAATGGACGGTATTGCCCTGATGCACGCCTTAAAACAGATTGACACTTTTGTTCAGGTTATCTTTCTTACCGGATATGCCACCATAGAAAATGCAGCCAATGCGTTAAAACAGAACAATGCTTTTGAATACCTTGAAAAGCCGGTCAACAATATGAATGATCTGTGCGAAACGATTGATCAGGCCAAAGACAGATATGATCATGAGAAATATCAGGTCATTCAAAAAGAAAAAAATGAAAAAGGATTTGCCATTTTCAAGGATATATTTGATTCAATGGATGCAGCCGTCTACGTAGCGGATATGCAGACCCATGAGTTACTTTATGCGAATAAAAAACTTGCGAAAGCATTAGGCTATGATGATCCACTAACCTTTGAAGGACGCAAATGCTGGCAGGTTATCCAGAAAAATCAGACAGGCCCATGTTCCTTTTGTACGAACAAAAGACTTCTTCATCCTGATGGGACACCGGGTGCCTCTTATGAATGGGACTTTTGCAACACACTCAATCATCGATGGTACACCATTGTTGATAAGGCGATTGAATGGTATGATAAAAGGGTCGTCCGACTTGAAACCGCTTTTGATATTACTGAGAAGAAAGAGCATGAAAAACTTTTCCGGGAGTTTGAAAAAGCCATTGAAACATCCAAAAAGTTTGAAAGCATCTCCACCCTGGCAGGCGGGGTTGCCCATGATTTCAACAATACGCTTTCCACCGTCATAGGAAATATTAACCTTGCCCAGCTCAGCTGTGCTGACAACGAGACGCAAAAATATCTGAAAGTTGCCGAGAAGGGTATTATGCAGGCCAAGGAAATATCCTCAAAGTTGATTACGTTTGCAAAGGGCGGTAAACCCGTAAAAACAAAAACGGATATTATAAAACTGATCCAGCAGATCCTTGAAAAACGTCTTGATTCTGAGGAAGTCACCTATTCCTTTGAATCAGATCCGATTCCCTGTTATTTTTATGCAGATCAAGGCCAGCTTAAGATGGCCATTGAAAATATTCTTCAAAACTCAATAGAATCAATGGATGGCAGCGGTCGAATTGATGTCTCAGTAAAATACCTTGAGCCGCCACAGAAAAATCCCCGGATTTCTATTGATATTTCAGATTCAGGCTGCGGTATATCCCGGGAGCATATAGATATGGTTTTTAATCCCTACTTCACCACTAAACCCTTTGACAGCCGGAAGAGTAAGGGTCTGGGCTTAAGCATTGCCTGGTCCATCATCTCCAGACACGGTGGAAACATTCATATAGAATCAACCGTGAAAAAAGGGACAACAGCCCGGATTTCCCTGCCGGTTTTCAAAGAGAACGGGATAGAGAAAAAGGTTGAAAAAAATCATGAACATCAGTTTGATGCGGTTTTAGATATTAATAGTGTCAGGATTCTGGTCATGGATGATGATGAACTGATCCTGGACGTAATCTCCCAGCTGTTGAAGCGATTGAGATATGAGGTGATCTTAGCATTGAACGGAAATCAGGCTATGGAAATTTTTAAAACTGCCAAAGCTTGTGAAAAAAAGATTGATATTGCTCTTTTGGATTATGATATAAAAAATGGTCTGGGCGGCATTGCAACCATGGAACAACTCATAAAAACAGACCCCTATATCAAAGGGATCCTTGTTACAGGACATTCAGATAATTCAGAAATAAAAAGATACCAGGATTATGGGTTTTCCGATATGCTTGCGAAACCTTTTTCCATCAAGCAGCTGGACCAAAAGATTCAAAATCTTATGGCATAAAAAATTTTAAATATAAACGGATCATTGTATTTGAAAAAGATTTTTATTTTTAATTTTAAATACCCGGTCTGCAATTCTTTTCACCTGGTTTTGATTGTGAGAAACAAGTAAAATTGTACAGTGTGTTTTTAGCTGCAGTAAAAGATCTTCAATTACTCGTGCAGCTGTTGTATCAAGACTGCTGGTTGGTTCATCACATAAGAGAATTTCCGGTTCAAGAACTAGGGCTCTTGCCAGGCACAAGCGCTGTTTTTGCCCGCCGGAGAGTTCCATGGCACTTTTATTCATACGGTCTTTTACCTCTTCCCATAGAAAGGTCTGCTGTAATGCTGTTTTAATTTTATGATTGATATATTTTT
>QMMT01000250.1 GCA_003647385.1 Deltaproteobacteria bacterium | reverse complement strand
TAAGATAATTGACGATTACAACTTTGAAATAAGCCTTGCAAAACCCTTTGTTCCCTTTGCATGGGCATGGCAGAAAATGCACATTGTACCCCATCACATTCTCTCCAAGGTCCCGGATATCAATACAGCTGCCTTTAACATAAATCCTGTCGGTACAGGGCCCTATAAGCTTACAAAACGTGTGGCAGGCAGTCATATGATTTATAAAAGAAATTCTGATTACCACAGAGGTGAGCCGGCCATAGAAACAATTGTTCATAAATTTGTTCCCGACCAGACAGTTGCATACACTCAGTATAAAACCGGTGAAATCGATGTGTTTGGACTCCATGGAATACCTCCTGAAAGACTTGAAGAGGCAAAAACACTTCTCAATCGGGATACCTTGATAACCCCTACACCATGGGTTGAATTTATTTATTTTAACTGCGGCAAGCCACAGTTTAAGGAAAAAGTGGTCCGCCAGGCGCTGTATCTTGCCTGTGACAAGGAAAAATGGAGAAAAGATATTTATTATGGTGTTCCTCCAGGAACATTATCCTATCTTCATCCCACCCATTGGGCGTACAACCACAAACTCAAGGATCGGGGATTTAATCTGAAAAAGGCAGCAGAAATGCTTGAAGGCGCAGGCTGGAAACTGGGTTCAGACGGTATCCGCGCGAAAAATGGGGTTAAACTGAAATTTACCATGTCAACCACGGCCGGGGCAAAAGCAAGGGAACAGGCCGAAGCCATGATTCAGGCAAACTGGAAAGAGATCGGTGTAGTTATGGAAATTAAAAATATGCCCGCATCCGTTGTCTGGGGTGAATATACAACTAAATCTCAATTCGATACGCTTATGGTGGGCTGGGAGCCGACCGTTGGAATGGATCCCGATTATACGGCAAGGTGCCACTCAAAACAAATTCCGGTAAAGCATGGTGTCGGGTCTAATTATGTGCAATATGAAAATCCTGAGCTGGATAAACTTCTGGAAGAGGGTGTGTTGATTTCAGACATGGCAAAACGAAAAGAAGTTTATGACAGAATTCAGGAAATCCTTTATGAAGATGTACCGTTTGCTCCAATTCTCGCTTATGTGTTTATCTATGGGAAAAAATCTTCTGTCAAGGGATATGAGATTAACCCCTACGTCACGGATATTACATGGAACATTCAGGACTGGCGCTGGGGATAACACGTTTTTTTTAAATTAATCTAAAAGCCTTCACATTTATCTGTGAAGGCTTTTTTTTTGTATTTTATTTGTAAGCCCGCAGGATTTTGAGTATAGAAATAATCACAAGACTTACAAAAACACAGCCTGACTATGTACACAAAAACCAAGAAAGCTTATTCTTATGAATCAATTTTATACAGTAACAATGATAATATCAATTACTTCTTTTGCATTGGCTGCAACCATGACTCCCGGACCAAACAACATAATGCTTTTATCCTCAGGGCTTACCTTTGGATATAAACGTACTATTCCCCATGCTTTGGGGATTAATTTTGGATTTCCTGTTATGGTAATCTGTGTCGGGCTGGGTGTTGGTAAATTATTTGAAGTTTTCCCTTTTGTTTATACTGCCTTAAAGGTCGTTGGGATCGGTTATCTGCTTTGGATGGCATGGCATATTGCCAATACAAAAGGCTCACTCAATGCAGAAAATAAAAATGATAAACCATTTACCTTTTTCCAGGCTGCATTATTTCAATGGATCAATCCCAAGGCATGGGTGATGGCGATCACATCAACTGCAGCTTTTATCACCGATCATCACATCGCTTTTATTCAGGTGATGATCATTTCATGTATTTATTTTTTTTGCGCTATTCTTTCAACCAATTCATGGGCATTGGGTGGCGTGATGTTAAAACGATTCATCCAAAATGAGCGTTTAATACAAAATTTTAATATCACCATGGCAATTTTGATTGTGGGATCAATTCTTCCTTTTATTTTTGAACAATAATATCTCTAGAAATTACAACTATATCTTCAATGGAAACCATCCGAAACTGGTGTCTGATACTATATCAATGCCCGGTCAAGATCTCGAATCAGATCTTCGGGGTTTTCAAGCCCCACAGACAAGCGAATCAGGCCGTCGTCGATACCGGCTTTCAACCGCTCTTTTGGGGTCAAGTGTTCATGGGTTATGGTGGGCGGATGCATGCAGATGGTTCTGCTGGTACCAAATGTAACAGCATGCACAATCATTTTCAGACTGTTCATAACAGTGGATGCACCTCCCATACCGCCTTTAAGGACAAAGGACAGCAACCCGCCATGTCCATTCATCTGGCGGCAGGCAAGGTCATGCTGGGGATGATCGATAAGTCCTGAATAATTGACATGCACAACTTTAGGATGCTTTTTAAGGTATTGCGCCACAGCCATTGTGTTTGCACTGTGTTTTTCCATCCTCATGGACAGGGTTTCCAGATACTGAAGTGTCATCCACGCCTCCATGGGCTGCATGATGGCACCAATAAACTCGGTGGTGTTCCAGCGGATGTCTTCAATGAACCCTTCCGGACCTACAACAGCCCCGCCAAGCAGGGTCCCGTTACCGGCCAGGAACTTTGAAATAGACAGCAGTACAAGATCCGCTCCCAGATCCATGGGGCGCTGGAGTGCTGCCGTGGCAGTGGTATTGTCCACAAGAACCGGAACCTGCCGTGATACAGGATTCCCCGCCTTCCAGCGATGCCAGACGCTCTTCAAGAACGGTATTGGTGGGGGGTCTTGTTCTTCCGTAAACCGGACAGGGAATTTTATCAAAGGTTTCATATGGATAAGTAACCGACTGTACCAGGGGAGGTGTAAATGACCTGAAGTCATTTTGATTCTGATAGGGATGGAACCCTGAATGAAGAGATTTTGTGCCAATTCCTTTGCCTGCATCTTCTCTTACATGCTTAGGGGCAGTCGGATCATACTCCCAGTGGTCTCTTAAAAAAAAATGGCTGTCATCTGACATGCTGTACCGTCCTTAGAAAAAATAATTCATTGCTTTTATTTACTGTTAATCCAGTTTTGCTCTTGCCTTACAATTGCTTTGATCTTTGCCTGCACATCCTGGGGTAAGGGGTCAACACTATGATTCTTAAGAATATCATCTACAATATCGGCTGCTTTCTGCTCCATGGTCAATTTTCCTTTTTTCTCCCACAAGGCATAAGATCCTTTGTCAAAAAGTTTGGAATAAAACGGTTCCTTATAATGTTTCAGGGTATGGGGATGGGATAGATAACTCCCGGTAGGCCCCTGTTCATCTATCACATCCAGGGCCAGAGTTTCATCATCCACTTTAACGCCTTTTGTGGCAGCCCGCAAAAACCCAATGGTATCATTGGCCATCACCTGGAGCTGTAAAGATCCCTGGAGTCCTGCATCCATGAATCCCACATCATGGACAATATTGGCACCATGAAGAAGCGCTGTCATCAGACTGATGGTCATCTCTATGGCACATTGCTGATCAAGGGCCTTGGAGTCGGTGGATCCGCCAAGACCGAATACCGGGAGATTGTAATACCGTCCCATGGAAGTGGCCACCCCCTGTTCATCCGCCAGCACATAGTTGCCCACCATGGTCTGAAGATTATAGGGCCCGCCATTCCATCCGGGAACCGCAATGGGTGCCCCTTTTTTTACCAGTTGGGACAAGACAATGCCAAGCATGATACCGGCGTTCATGGATGCCATGCACCCGGCTGTGGTTGCCGGAGAATTCACCCCGCCGGCGTTGAGGGGAATCCAGAGCTGGGGCAGCCCTTTTTGGGCAAGATAGATTGATTTTTGAAGTGCCTCTTCATTAATCACCATGCCCGAGGTCACATTGATATAACAGGTGGCAAAGGGATATCTTTTAAATTCTTCCACACCACCGGCAACAGCTTCACACATTTCCACCGCTGCCTTGCACCCTTTAAAATCCGGGGACACGAAAACAATAGGCTTGGTGGTATTGTTCAGCATCACCTCCATCTGAAAGCGGTCATAAATACTCTGGTGGACATCCCGGGGCAGAACCAGCGACATAACAAAATCAATCTCGGGCAGCGCATCCATTACCCGGGTTGCATTAACAACATCCTGTAGAACAGGCTCCCTTCTTTTTCCCGTCTTATGATCCAGAATATTAAGGCAGTCTGACCCACCGCCATAGTAGGTATTATGCCCCCATGCCCGTAGTGCGACTTTTTTATTTCTGTCATATAATGTTATCCGTTCAGGAACGGTAGACAATGCGCTTGCCACCATGTGCTCCGGTATCCGAAGCCGTATTCCGTCTGCCGTTGCACCACCTTTAATGAGGATATTTCTGGCTGTTTCATCATGGACATCAACACCGGTTCTTTCCAGGATTTCCAGGGTTGCCATGTGAATCTTTTTGCATTCTCCCTCACCCATTCGAGCGTAATGGGCACTATTCATACTAAGATCATGTGTTGATATCATAATAATCCTTTATTGATATATCAATTATTAAAATAAAGATGAATATTTATATATTTAAATTTTTTAAAAGTCAATTTTATAACCTACAATAATTAAATTGTTGATATTATAAACTTGTATGGTATATAT
>QMMT01000249.1 GCA_003647385.1 Deltaproteobacteria bacterium | reverse complement strand
TATACTTGATGTGCTCAATGTGGTAAAAGGACTGGAACTCATTGATTTTATAAATTTTACCAATGCGGAAAACAATGGATTTAAGAATGAATTTGAAAAAACGGTCCGAAAACTGGTTGCAGACCTGGACAATATGCCGTTGTCATGATTCATCCTTTCGGGATAAAAAATTAAGATAAAAAAAACAGCCGGCTATACTTCCCGCGCAGTCAGCAAAAAAATCATAGGCAGATGCATATCTTGATGGAACAAACGCTTGGTGGAACTCATCTGATAACCCAAAAAGGCAGGCAAAGAGAATGGCGCAGATTTTGATTTTTGTAAGAGACCAGAACGGTTTTTCAGCCGTCAGATTCCGGGCTGTGAGAGCGGCTAAAAGAGCATAGATAACAAAATGAATCACCTTATCGTCATAAGGGAATAAAGGCTCTGAAATGATACCCGGATAAGAAGACTGCCAGAAAATAAACGTGCACAAGGCAATAACCGGCAGTCTGTAACAAAGGATCAGAGTGAGTTTGTTAGAGGATTGCCTCATCCAGGGTTCTTTCTTTAACATGATGGATTACGGATTTGACAAATTCATCCATGGAAAGGCCCATCCTGACCTTGCCGTCAAGGGTTCTGACAGAAAGGGTTCCACTTTCTTTTTCTTTATCCCCGATGGTGATGATGAGTGGGATATAATTGAGCTGTGCATCCCGGATTTTCTTTTTTAAGGTTTCGCTTCTCTTATCGACTTCACATCTGATTTTACAGGCTTCAAGTTCTGATTTTATCTGCCCGGCATAATCAGCCAGGTCCTGGTTGATGGGAAGCAGGATCACCTGGACAGGTGCCAGCCATAACGGGAATTTGCCGGCAAAATGTTCCACCAGAATACCGAAAAATCTTTCCAGAGATCCATAGATAACGCGATGGATCATGATGGGTCGGTGCTTTTCATTATCTTTGCCCTTGTAGGTTAAATCAAATCTTTCCGGCAAAGACATATCCAGCTGAACCGTCCCGCATTGCCAGGTTCTTCCCAACGCATCTTTGATGTGGATATCGATTTTAGGGCCGTAAAAGGCCCCGTCTCCTTCATTGATAACGTAGTCCTGACCATATACTTCCAGTGCGGCTTTAAGACCGTTTGTGGCCTCATCCCACTGCCCGTCCGATCCAATGGATTTTTTGGGTCGGGTGGAGAGTTCCAGGTGAAAATTTAAACCAAACCGGCTGTAGATTCTCTGGGAAAGTTCCAGTACACCCAGGACCTCATCCTGGATTTGATCCGGTGTCATGAAAATATGAGCATCATCCTGGTGAAAGGCACGGACCCTGAAAAGACCTGAAAGTGCTCCGGAGAGCTCATGTCTGTGAACCAGACCGACTTCACCGGCTCTTAAGGGAAGATCCCTGTAGGAATATGCTTTTGTTTTGTAAAGCAGCATACCACCGGGGCAGTTCATGGGTTTTATGGCATATTCTTCATCATCAATGACCGAGGTATACATGTTTTCACGGTAATTTTCCCAGTGACCGCTTTGTTCCCAGAGTTTCCGGTTGAGCATGACTGGAGTTTTGGTTTCCACATACCCGGCAGCTTTGTGTTCGTCCCGCCAGTATTCAAGAAGTGCATTCCATACCTCAACCCCTTTTGCATGGAAAAAGGGCATGCCGGCAGCTTCATCATGAAAGGAGTAGAGATCCAGTTTGGTTCCAAGCTTTCTATGGTCCCGTTTTTTTGCTTCCTCAATCAGATGGATATATTTGTTGAGCTTTTTTTTGTCAAAAAATGAGATACCATAAAGGCGTTGGAGCTGTTCCCTTGTCTGGTCCGCTCTCCAGTAAGCACCCGATATTTTTAACAGCTTGACACCCTTAATCATACCGGTATGGGGGATGTGGGGGCCGCGGCAAAGATCAATAAATTTGCCGTTCCGGTAGAGAGAAATTTCTTCGGTTTCATCCAGTTCATTGATGAGTTCAAGTTTAAACGGGTTGTCCTTGAATAATTCCAAGGCCTCTTTTTTTGAAACGACTTTACGTTCAAATGTATTTTTGGCCTTGATGATTTTTTTCATCTGGGTTTCAATGGCGCCAAGATCATCTTCTGAAATCGGGTCCATATCAATATCATAGTAAAATCCGTCTTCCACCACAGGACCGATGGTCAGTTTTGCGTCCTTATAGATGTTTAATACGGCTTCGGCCATAACATGGGCGGAAGAATGCCTTAATATCTCAAGTCCTTCATCATCTTTGGCCGTAATAAAGCTGATGGCAGTGTCCTCTTTAATCGTGGCGCCTAAATCCAAAAGCCGATCATTAATTTTCATTGCCACACAGTTTCTGGCGAATCCTTCTGAAATGCTTTTGGCAACATCCATGCCTGTGGGGATATTTTCAAAGCGCTTTATACTATTGTCTGGAAATGTTATGTTGATCATCAGTGTTTTCCATTGCGTTATGTGTCTGTTAAATATAAAACATGAATTTTAAAAGAAGTAGGGTAAACAATCAAGGGAAAAGATATTGAATTACAAGTTTATTGACTCGGATGCAGAACTGAAAAATGTCAGTGATGATCTTTTAAGGCAAAAAATAATCGGTGTGGATCTGGAAGCGGATTCCATGTATTGCTTTAAAGAAAAAATCTGTTTGATTCAGGTAGCAACGGCAAAACAGGCATTTCTGATTGATCCATTTGAAATTAAAGAGATCTCTCCATTTTTACGTGTGCTTGAAAATAAAGATATTATCAAAGTATTTCACGGCGCGGATTTTGATATCAGGAGTCTTGACAGGGATTATCAGATAAAAGTGAATAATCTTTTTGATACGGAAATTGCCTGTCGGTTTTTTGGCATTAAAGAACGGGGGCTGGCGGCCTTGCTAAAACGAAATTTTAATGTAAATGCAGATAAAAAATATCAAAAAGCAGACTGGTCAAGGCGACCACTCAAACAGGGGATGATTGAATATTCAGTGGGAGATGTGGCCTATCTTACAAAACTGTATGATATTATTCATCAAAAGCTTGTGACAACCGGGCGGCTTTCCTGGGCAAAAGAAGAGTTCCAAATACAAGAACAGGTCCGGTATGAGAACAATCATACCGTTCCCTTGTTCAAAAAATTTAAAGGTGCCGGTAAAATAGATAACAGGAGCCTGGCGGTTCTTGAAAATTTATTGCAGGTCAGACTGTCAATTGCTCAAAAAAAGGACCGGCCGTTGTTTAAAATTTTATCAAATCCTTCTTTAATGACCATGGCCCGGGAGAAACCTGTGACCGTTGATCAGATGTTGAAGACAAGGGCAATAAGTCAAAAACAGGCAGGTATGTACGGTAATCTTTGTGTGGAAGCAATTGTTAAGGCCATGGAACTATCGCATGAGGCATTGCCCTCATATCCGAAAACCAGAAGGCCGAGAAAAGACATGAAAATTCAGGACAGGATCAAACGCCTGAAAAAGATGAGGGAAAAACTGAGTATCACAATAGGGATTGAACCGGGATTTCTATTGAACAATGCATTGATTGGCTCCATTGCTTTTCAAAAACCTGCCACCCTTGAAGATCTTTTGAAAATTGAAAATGTAAGGCACTGGCAAGTGGAAGCCATTGGTGGAAAAATCATATCAACCCTTGGATATTGTAAATCTTAACGGAGAAAAGTATGGAACTTGAATTTGCTAAAATGGAAGGCCTTGGCAATGATTTTATACTCCTGGATGATAGAAAAGGAAAAATTGAGCAATATGAAAATTACCCGACCCTGGCAAAAAGGCTTTGTTCAAGACATTTTGGCATTGGCGCAGATGGGATGATTCTGATCCTTGGATCCCTAGATCATGATATAAAATTCAGAATATATAATTCCGACGGCTCCCAGGCCCAGATGTGTGGTAACGGGATACGGTGTTTTGCCAAATATCTGTATGAAAATAAGGTCATTTCCCAAGAAAAAATGAGGGTGGATACAAAGGCCGGAACTGTCATTCCTGAGGTTCTGGTGGATGATAAGGATCAGGTTCAGTTGGTAAGGGTGGATATGGGAGAACCTGTTCTTCTGTGCAAAGATATCCCTTTTAAAAGTGACAATGAAACAGCCATTGAAGAGCGTTTGATGGTTGGAAGCAAAACATATCGTATCACGACAGTATCCATGGGAAATCCCCATGCCGTTGCCTTTGTCGATGATGTGGGAAAAGTGGATATCAAAAAAAATGGCCGATTAATTGAAACCCATGAAAGATTTCCGGAAAAGACCAATGTTGAGTTTGTTGAAGTAGTAAACAAAAGAGAATTTAAGATGAAAGTATGGGAAAGGGGCGCCGGGATTACACTGGCCTGTGGTACAGGTGCCTGCGCCAGCCTTGTTGCGGCCAGCCTGACGAACAGAGTAGAGAAAAAAGCCATCGCTCATCTTGATGGTGGAGATCTTGAACTTTATTGGGATAAAAAAACAAACCATATTTTTAAAACCGGCCCTGCCACCTTGGTGTTTGAAGGACGGATCAGAATTTAAAACATATACAGTCTTCAAACTTCAGGCCAGAGATCATAAAAATGGTTGACGGGTCCGTGACCCTTGCCTGTAGTATAG
>QMMT01000248.1 GCA_003647385.1 Deltaproteobacteria bacterium | reverse complement strand
TTCTAAGATATTATAGCCATTCTTTTATGTCAAGCAAATGAAACGCTTAAAAAGCCTTTATAATTACAAATATTTCTTGACAAGAGACCATGTTCTTCGTTAGTTAATTTTAAATTTTAAGCAGGCATTTTTACCAAAGCAAAGAATGAAAATCCAATCGCTTTCACAATATCTTTTACAAGATTTAACCATAAAAAATCACATCATTCATAACAGAATTGTACTCGCACCCATGGCAGGACTTGGCCATATTGCCCTGCGACAGCTCATCTCTGAATTTGGCGGGTTTGGTCTGCTGTTTACAGGAATGTGCAGTGCAAAGGCCGTCCCCCATGAGAATCCCAAAACCTCCCTGGTATTTAATTGGAGAAAAGAAGAACTTAAATACCTTGTCTGTCAGATCTTTGGGTCTGACCCAGAAAGCATGGCAAAAGCTGCTGAACGAATCGAAAAAGAAGGCTTTTTCGGGGTTGATCTTAATTTTGGGTGTTCTGTGGCAGCTATCTGTAAAAAAGGCTGTGGTGCTGCTCTTTTAAAAGATCCTGAGCTTTCATCAAAAATTGTAAAAGCGGTGAGAGAGTCTGTATCTATCCCCCTGTTTGTAAAATTCAGAACCGGATGGGATGACAACCCTCAATTTGCAGTGGATATGGCAAAAAGATTTGAAGACGCCGGGGCTGATGCACTCACCTTCCACCCAAGAGTCGCACCTGACAGAAGAAGCCGGCCTCCCCAATGGGAGATCATAAAACATGTCAGACAGGCCGTTGACATCCCTGTTTTTGGCAATGGAAACCTTTTTGAAAAAAACGATGGTATCAAAATGATCCATCAAACATCCTGCCAGGGACTGTCCATTGGCAGGATGGCAGTGGCAAGGCCCTGGCTGTTTGCCCAGTGGACAAAAAAATTTTCTCCGGGAGATGATATTTTTTTTACCTCTGCCATGAGAATGACACAGATTCTTTTAGATCATTATGATGATCATTTTGCCGTTAAACTCTTTAAAAAATTTTCTCCGTATTTTTGTGCTAATTTTAAATTCGGACATCAAATCCTGAAAAATCTGGTCCGTGCACAAACCATGGATGATATCAGAAGCAACCTTGATTCAATTTTTAAAAACAATCCTGAAACCCTTTCAAGACCAAACCTTAATTTGTTCATGTGAAACCTTACGCTCATGGAGACTGGTCCCGGTAAATTCGTTTCGGGATAGGTTTGTTTAACAGCACAGTAGTATGGATAAGCAGACGTTCAACCGGCGTAAATTCAGAGTATTCCTGTAGTACGTCAACGGCCAGTGCCGGTTCATCAGTAATAAGGCCATCAACACCAAAGGATATCATGCGCAGCATGGAAACCTGATCGTTCACAGTCCAGACAAAGACCTGTTTGCCGGCTTTATGGATACGACGAATCAAGCCCGGTTTTGCCGTGGCCATATTGATCGCAATAAAATCCACGTTCAGATCAGACAGTTTGCCGATCGCCTTTGATGAAAGTAATCCAACAGACCAGTCAGGGCGAAGTGCCCGGAACTTTTTGATTCCATCATATTTCAGGGACATGATAGCAACCTCATCAACCATGTCCAGCCTTTCAACGACATCCACAACCCGTTGTTCAAGCTGCTGATCATATCCATAGTACTTCAACTCGATGAGAACGTGCGATTTGCCTCGTGCTTCTTTCAAAACTTCAGCCAGGGTCGGAACACGCTCGTTAAAGAATTCAGGGGCAAACCAGCTGCCCACATCAATCTTCTGTATCTGTTTAAGCGATCCGTCTCCAACCTTCATATTCACACCCGCAAGCTTCATAAAGTCACTGTCATGGATCACTACAACGGCGCCGTCACGACTTTCCTGGACATCAATCTCGATCCAGTCAGTACCATCCTTTATGGCCTGACGTATTGAAGCAATGGTATTTTCGGGTGCCTTGCCGGCTGCACCGCGGTGAGCCAAAATCATGATATCCTCGTCTGCCTGAACACCATCTAAAAGTGTGTTGCCAACTATCACGGCTGCTGCTGTGCCTGCAATAAGCATAAGCAGGAACAAGCGGAGAGTCATCTGTTTTTTCCTGTGTTGCTTTAGCGTTGTAAAGTCACTTGTACTGATATTGGTTTCAGAGCGGATATAAACTGCCGTCAATACTATTGCAAAACTTCCTGAGCTGACCGTTGTGAGCAGGACATTAATCAGTGTCCACAAGGTTACAAGCCCTCCAAGTACGGGAACAAGCCAGGTGATTGAATCCAGGAACAAAGGCACCAGTGCTGAACCCAAAAATTGAATCGTACCGAGTACAACCGTACTGAGAAGGAATGCTGCAAGTGCCCAGATTCCGAAAGTGAAAAGTAACACCTGTTTGTGTCCCTGTGTAAGCTCTTTGCTCCTGCCAAAGGCTTGAGCAGGCGAGACCTTGCCAAATAATACCAGCGGAAGTGCAAATGACCAGACAAGGAGTTTGCGGATAAGTAGCACAATCATAAAGAGCAGAAGGAATCCTATGGCCGTTGCAGCAACTATGAAAACAGGTGGTTTTGCAGCCAGATAATAATTGATATCATAGTCTGTAACCAAAAACCAGGCAACAGCCCCGCTGATCGCCAGAAATGGAAGGGTAATCAGGAGTACACGCATCACCAGATGCAGCGCGAATAAAAAAATATTTTTTGCTCTTCTAACCGTGAAATACAGCGTGGACATTATCTTCACGTTTTTATCCTGAAAAGCGGCAAGGCAAACAGCCATCAGGGAGGCCTGTTCAAAGACCAGGATGCTTATCATCAGACTGACAAATAATATCACCACAACCATCCCTGTTGGTGTTACAAAAAAATAGGCGATGTCCAGATCTGAAAGTACCGATTGTCCTGACAGGCCCAGTAGAAACTGGCCGATAATACCTGCTAATGGCGTAAATAAGATAACGCCAAATGCTATATAACTAAGATGTATTGCAAAAATCTGACCAAAACTTTTTCGAAAAATTTTCAGCAGTTCCTGCCAAATTGTGGATATGTTATTTTTCATAATATTAGCGGATATATTAATGACGAAAAGACTACTTTCCCGGATCTTTCCCGGCTGTAAGGATGATAACACCGAGCACGGCAGCTATGATGGAGGCCGTGAATATTCCGACTTTGGCAACCTGAACCAGTTGTTGATCTGAAAAGGCAAGATCTGAAATAAAGATGGACATGGTAAATCCTATACCCGCCAGCAATGCAACGCCATAGATGTCCCTGAAATTGACACCTTCGGGAAGGACAGCAACCTTCATTTTGACAATCAAATGGCTGAAAATAGAAATGCCGAGAAATTTTCCCAGCACAAGCCCTGCAATGATGCCAAGGGAGACTGGATGAAAAATCATGGTAACGATATTGCCTTCGATACGAACACCGGCATTGAATAATGCAAATACAGGGATAACAATAAAAGCAGATATGGGGTGAAGGATGTGCTCCAGGCGCTGGAGAGGCGTATGGGCATCATTGCTGAGCATTTCAATTTTCCCAATCAAATGGGCCTGTTCTTTTGTCAAAAGTTTTGAGTCATTGATTTTTTCTTTGCCAAATTGTGAAACCAGCTTAGAAAGAGTTGATACAAACTCAGTTTCACTGATCTTGGCTTTTGCAGGAATGGTCAGTGCAATGAGAACGCCCGCGATGGTTGCATGAATCCCGGAAAAGATAAAGGCAAGCCAGACCCCGATAAGTCCGATAAATCCATAAAAAAAAGTAGACCTGATTCCCATTCTATTACCTGCAATCAGGATAATAATAGCAGCAAAAGCAATGCCGATCTGCAAATAGTTAATGGTATCGGTATAAAAAATTGCAATAACAAGGATGGCACCCAGGTCATCTGCAATGGCAAGTGCGGTTAAAAATATTTTCAGATTGATATTCACCCGGCTGCCGAGCAAGGCAAGGATACCAAGGGCAAAGGCAATATCAGTGGCCATGGGGATTCCCCATCCCAACGAATAATCCGGGTTGTTTGCAGTGAACAGGATATATATGAAAGCCGGAATCAGCATACCGCCTATGGCAGCCATAACCGGGAGAGCTGCTTTTTTTACGGAGGAAAGCTCTCCTCCCATGACTTCACGTTTAATCTCAAGACCGATGGTGAAAAAAAACAGGGCCATGAATCCGTCATTGACCCAGTGGTGCAGGGACATATACTTGTCTTTCATCAATAAAAATATTGTTTTATTATTGGAGCCAGTTCTGTTTTAAGTTTGTCGTCTTCTCTTTTGGCATAGGTTTCAAACATTGAAAATGCGATTGTTTCAAAGGCATCCACATAAACAGGATCAAAGTGATTTCCTTTCCCGGATCTAATGATATCCATGGTCTTTTCAAAAGAGAACGGCTCTTTATAAGGTCGCCGTGACGTCAGGGCATCAAAGACATCTGCAATCGAGAATATCCTTGTAATTCCAGGTATCTGATCCCCTTTTAATCCTTTGCCATACCCACTTCCATCATATTTTTCATGGTGGTACCCGACAATATCAATCGCTTCTTTTATCCAATCCGCCCGGGCGACAATATCAACGCCATAGGGAACAT
>QMMT01000247.1 GCA_003647385.1 Deltaproteobacteria bacterium | reverse complement strand
GGATATAGGGTGCTACACCCTTGGCAGCAATTTAGGGGTTGTGGATACGGTCCTTGACATGGGAGCCGGGATTACCATGGCATCAGGTTTCTGGAATGCCTATATCCAGGATGATGTAGAAAAACCGATCGTCGCCACCATGGGGGATTCCACCTTTTTTCATTCCGGTATTACAGGACTGATCAATGCGGTTTACAATAATTCCAAATTTATCCTTGTGATTCTGGACAACCACATCACTGCCATGACAGGCATGCAGCCGGCCATTACCCAGGGCGACCGGGTGGACGGCAGTAAAGGCAATGCCATTGCACTGGAGACTATTGTTAAGGGATGCGGCATAGATTATCTCAAAGTGTGTGATCCTTTTGATACAAAAAACATGATCAAAATGGTAAAGGATGCTTCCAAGCATGTAAATGATCCTGACGGTGGTATTGCAGTGATTATCGCCCGTCACCCCTGCGTGATCGGCTTCAAGGATGAGGCTATCCCTGAAAAAATTCCTGTAAAAATAACCGATGACTGCAATGACTGCGGATTTTGCCGTACGCGGTTTGAGTGCCCTGCCCTCGTCCATGACGAAGAAAATGAAAGGACCATAATCAACAAAACCCTTTGTGCCGAATGTGGCGTCTGTATACAGATCTGCCCCCAGGGTGCGATTCAAAAAGACTAAAACCTTATGGAGACAAACAATATGAAGACGATCAATTATGTACTCACCGGTCTGGGCGGACAGGGAATCCTTTTCATGACCAAAATCTTTGCCACGGCTGCTTTAAACAAAGGATACAGTATTTTAGGCGCGGAAACCCATGGTATGGCACAAAGAGGCGGATCTGTTGTCTCGCATTTGAGGATAGGAGAAACAAGGTCCAGCCTGATTCGGGCCGGTGCGGCTGACTTTCTTTTATCCATGGACGAGTCCGAAGCCTACCGGTATCTGCCCTACCTGAAAAAAGGCGGAAAATTATTTGCTAACGCACCGTCCGATGCATTTCCAGATAGAAAGGTAGCCGCTTATCTTGAAAAAAACGATATTGAACCCCGGGCCATGGAAGCTGCCAAGACAGCCATGGAATTAGGATCACCAAGATCCACCAACCTTGCCCTGGTGGCATTTTACGCAGCCTTTGGCTTTGGTCCTTTAAGTGCGGATGATCTGAGGACAACGGTGGACAATATGAGCCCCGGACCGTTTAAAGAAACCAACTTAAAGATTTTTGATGCCTGCTATGACACCGGCAGAAAAATGGCATAATTGAATTAAAATGAGTCCTTTTTTAAGCTTCACTTCACAGCTTCCAAAAAAGGACTTACTATAATCTCATAAATATCACCAAATTATCACCATTAAAAACAATATGAGCCAACTATGAGCCAACGGAGCCAACCATAAATCTATAGATCGACTCCCAATTCTCTACAAACTCTTCCAATCAGGGATAACCCTTGCAAATTCATCCTGAAAGGCTGGTCTTCTATCGTTGTTTAATTTTATTGATAATGCGTATTTTTCCCATTTATCTGTTTTTTTCATAACATCCACAAGAACTCGTCGAACTCTTGCAACTGCAACAGCATTTTCTGAATAGATTTTTCTGGTTGTAGATGTATTGAGATTGCCAATAAATAATTTATAAAATCTGAGGATGTGTTCCGGATATCGATTTTCAAGTTCTTCTGCTACAGAAAATACCTCATGGGAGCCATAATAAGAAAATCTTCTATCCTTCTTGAAATATTGAAGAGCTGCTTCATATTCCTGCCGGTATAGATGAATTTTTACGGCCTGGATATTAAAATCTTTTTTCATTATCTTAAGGAGCTTTGGTTCATATTTTTCCCACTCTTCTTTTTTGCATTCATTTTTAATTTCTTTATATGAAGACAAGGTAAGGCTGTCTGTTTTCTGGGAAAAATAATATTCCAGGTATGTATCACGATCTCCTGCTTCCTTTGCTCTTTCAGCCAGGAATATTTTAAGTTCTTCCATTCTGCCCTGACCAAATTTCATACCTTTTTGAGCAGTATCAACAGCTTTTGATTTTTCTCCAGTCTCCCAATAATATGAGGCCAAGTCATAATAGTCCATACCATACTTCATTTTGAGTAAACGGAGTTCAAGATATTTTTTGTGTTCCCCGATTCTCCTGTATATACCTCTTGCGTGTCTTAAAGGCCAATCTCGTTTAAGGTTCTCAAATCGTTCTGCCAGCTCTTTTAAACTTTCATCATTTTTACATAAGGCATAAGCTATGTCATACAGGCTGTCGTCCATTCCTGCATTGCCGCTTTCAATATAAGACATCACTTCATTTAGTAGCTCATACCTGTCTTCATCAGTTAAGGTCACCTCCTTGAGCTTTTTATACAGCTCATACAAGCCTTCTCCTACATCTTCCATCAAGCTGTAATCACCACCCCCATATTCATCAAGTTCTGATAATTCAGGCTCGACTTCATGCCAAAGTGTCAGTGCCACAGAAGAATCAGCATCAGCAGTTACGGATGAGTTTACTATGACTTTTTCTTTTAAATGATTGATACAAATTCTACGTATTGATAAATCATTTCCCATTAACTCTTCAATCAGTTCAATCAGATCACCTTTAGAGGCAGCATCAAGCATGCTGATAAGAGGGTCTTTGTTTTTCGTGTTTTTATTTTTCATAGTTGTATTTTACCCATTTTTCAACCCAATGGTATTCATTGAGTTCATTCTTCACCCCCATCATCCATACCCTCCTGGTCCATAAATAGTCTCAATTTTTCTTCAAGCAGCTGCTTCTCCGGCAAATAGAGCTGATACTTGGACACAAAAAGCTGGTTGGAAATGGAGCCGGTGGCATATTCCACCAGGATCTCATCCTTGTCAGCGGCCAGGATGATGCCGATGGGGTCTTTGTCATCGTCCATGTTTTCTTCGCGTTTGAAATAGTTAAGATACAGGTTCATCTGGCCGATGTCCTGGTGGTTGACTTTACCGCTCTTCAGATCAATGAGGACAAAGCATTTGAGGATTCTATGATAAAACACCAGATCAGCATAATAATGGGTGTTGTCCAGGGTCATCCGGTATTGCTGACCCACAAAGGCAAATCCCTTGCCCAGTTCCAGAAGGAAATGGCCCAGTTTGTCGATGAGGGCATTTTCCAGTGAACGTTCACCTATGTTGGTGTGCTCCGGGATATCCAGAAATTCAAACACATAAGGATCTTTGATGATATCCTTTGAGGTCTCAATGGTCTGGCCCTTTTGTGCCAAGTTCGCAATCCCTTTTTTATCCCGGCTTAAAGCGATACGTTCAAACAAAGACGCATTTCTCTGGCGCTTGAGTTCCCGGACCGACCAGGCTTCAGACAGGCATTGTTTTTCATAGAATGCCCGGCCTGTATCATCGGAAATGGAGAGCAGCTCAACATAATGGGACCAGCTCAATTTGCCAGACAGTGTCTGGCGTTTTGGATAATGGACATATAAAAGACGCATGTACTGCAAATTTGACCGACTGAATCCTTTGCCGTACTTGTTTTTCAAATCCTTAGACAGATTCACCAGGAGTTCTTTTCCATATTCCGCCTTTAAAGTGCCGGCCTGCTCAAATTCCACAATGCTTTTTCCCACCTGCCAATAGGTTTCAACCAGAATGGTATTCACCTTTTTTATAGCCTGAATACGCCCATACTCCAGCAGTTTTCCAATATCACCCACCAGGGAGTGATAGGATTTTTCAATGGGTGTGTTCATCATATCTCAAACCCCACTTTGACCTCAATCAATTTTGCGTAAAGCTCTTCAAAGGAGTCTGAAATATACTTGAGAAAAATCAACCCCAGAACAACGTGTTTGTATTCCGAGGCATCTATGTTCTTGCGCAGCTTGTCTGCTGTCAACCAGAGGGTTTTTTCAAAAGGTTGGTCTTCTGCTTTCTTTTTTGCCATTATGTTGTGCTCTCCATAAAAAATTCCCACTTAATTTGTAAATTCAGTGGGTATGATAGAACGTTGCAGTGATCGACGCAAGGTTCGATTAAAATCTTACCACTTTTCTTTAATATGTGCTTTGGGTTGATGATCCAAATTCTTTCAGAGATTTAAAACTGCTGTCGCTTAATTTATCACCTACTTTGACTTTTCCATAGGTGAAAATATCATCAAACTTGACTTTTTACAGGGTGGCTGGAGTTTTAATTTGATGATTCACAAAGCCTGATCCTGTAAAAAAAATCTTGACTTTGAATAATTGTATACTGTATACAATTATTAAGATTTACCTTTATATATAATGATAAATGGAGATATTTATGGACCTTTTTAAGAATTTGACGGTATTATCCCTTGAACAGGCAACAGTTGCCCCCTATCTCACTTACAGACTGGCCCAGGACGGCATGAACGTCATACGACTTGAGCATCCGGTTTACGGAGATCCCAACCGGTTCATCGGCCCGAACGTTCTTGATGAAAAAAGAATGAATGCCTATTTTCTATGCATCAACTCCGGGAAAAAGGCCTTATCATTGAATATGGCTGATCCTGAAGGTCAGGAAATATTTAAAAGACTGATTAAAGAGCTTGATGTTGATATTTTTATAACAAATCAGTTGCCGAAAAATTATGAAAAACTTGGCATGGCATACGACATTATAAAAG
>QMMT01000246.1 GCA_003647385.1 Deltaproteobacteria bacterium | reverse complement strand
CCTTCTTCTTTAAATGTCACAAATGACTGGAAGACCTTTTCAATTAAAGTTTCATCTATACCGGGCCCATCATCTGAAATACGGATAAGACAGCCATTTTCATGTTTATCCAGTTCAATGATGATTCTGCCATTTTTTTCAACTGCATCAATGGCGTTTATGATGATATTCATCAAAACTTGAATCATGGTATCCTCATCTGTCAAAAACCGGCTCTCATTGAAATCCTCCGGATTTGGAATCTGTATGGAAATCTGAATTGATTTCTCCTTTAGCCCGGCCTCAAGAAGTAGAATTACCCGGTTGATAATTTTTTCAATTGTTTTTTTTCTGCCTTTGTCGTGCTGCTGCTGTCCCCTGCAATATTTCAAGACCTCATCCACCGAATGATTCAATCTTGAAATTTCAGACCGCATGATTTCAATAAACTCATGTTTTGGATGCTTTTCAGGCACTTCATCTGCCAGGATTTCAGCCGCTCCTTTTATAGCAGCCAAAGGATTTTTTATTTCATGGGCGAGCGATGCAGACACATGGCCCAAAAGGGAAAGTTTCTGACTTTCCCCCAGTTGCTTCTCTGCTTCTACAAGCTGCGAAGCCTGCTTGTGAAGACGTTTATATGATCGGGTCAGTCTTTCCGAAAGTTTCCGATATTTTTCCTTTAATTTATTTTCTCTGCCTGAAATAAGCCCGATCACAATGCCTGCGGCAAGATAAAATATTATCTCTGATAATTCACTGTAGTAAGCTTCGGGTCCCTGAGCCCAGAACATATAAAGATGAGGAACAAATGCCAGGCAGGAAAGAATAGCCAGAATAATTCCTCCCCGGAGTCCAAAAAGAATGGCGCCGATGGTAATGGGAAAATAGCTTAACCGCCGATAGGTGTCATGATAGAAAATCATATATCCCGGGGTAAGGGTGTGAAGGAGGCCAATGACAATAATAAAGGCCAGTAACCCGAAGAATATAATGATTTTCATATTGGGTTTCATAGCATATCCAAAGGGCTTAAGATTCTATCATCATTTTTCTCCATTACATGGGTATACACCTCTGTGGCTTTAATATCAGTATGCCCCATTAGATCTTTTACCCTATAAATATTGACATTATTCTCCAGCATATGTGTGGCAAAAGAATGCCTGAAAGTATTGCAGGAAACCCGCTTTTTTATCCCGGTTTTTTTTATGGCTGTTTTAACCGCTTTTTGCAGACCGGATTCAAGAACATGAGACCGCTGTATCATACCGGTTCTTGGATCAGTTGCCCTTTTTTTTGAAGGAAAAACATATTGCCAGATAAATTCTTTTCCCACCGCTTTATCCTGTAGATTTTGGGCATTTGACAAATCAACCTGCCCATAACCCATGGCCAGATCTTTTAGATGAATTTGCCGTATTGTTTCCACCTGATTGAAAAGATCCTGTTTAACCAGCCCTGGCATCATGACCTTTCTGTCTTTACTTCCTTTTACAGGATGAACATATATACAATTGCGTTTAAAATCCAGGTTATGAACCCTTAACCGTATACATTCCATGAGTCTGAGTCCTGATCCGTAAAGTAATCGAGCCATTAATAAATGCTTTCCTTTTATCCGGGACAGCACCATTTGAACTTCTTTTTTTGTCATGACCACCGGAAGCACAAGTTTTCTTCTAGTCTTAACAGGCTCAATATTTACATCAATACCAACATCAAACACTCTTTTGTATAAAAAAACAATGGCATTCAACGCCTGTTTTTGACTGGCCCCGGATAATTTTCTTTCCTGGGAAAGAAATGTCAGAAAAGATCCGATCTCTTTTTGAAATCGTTGCTCAGGCACTTTTTTTATTCCCAAAAAATGTATATATTCTTTTATCCACCTGCAATAAGATTGCTCTGTCCTGTAGGAGTATTGATAATACGACAATGTCTGCCGCACACGATCCATGAGTTTTAAAGAAGGGTGAGTCTGAAGTTTTTGCTCTTTTTCCATAATATTGAAGTATATTTATAAAACATGGAATTAACAAGGCTCAATTTATATTTTAACATCCGAAATAACTGGAGTTACAGCGATAAGACTGGTAAAAGAAAGGTTATAAATCGAAATTGATTCTTAACGGAGGCCGATAATGAAACTGTTCAAACTAAAATTTTCTTTGCTTTTTCTTGTTTTTTTATTCATAAGTTCAACACCTGTAATGGCAGATAAATACTCAGACACGATTGACGTGTTTCATAGCTCTGATGCTGTAAAACCGTTTTTTAATAACGCCTATGGATATGCCGTGTTCCCTGCTGTTGGAAAGGCCGGATATTTTTTGGGCGGTGCCTATGGTTCCGGCAGGGTATACAAAAAGGAAATCATTTCAGGCACTGCAACTTTGATGAAAATCAGCATTGGATTCCAACTGGGAGGGCAAATTTTCAGCCAGATTATTTTCTTCCAGGACAAACATTCCTATGATGAGTTTACAACCGGAAACTTTGAGTTTGACGGTTCTGTGTCTGCTGTTGTCATCACAGCTGCTGCCCAGGCCCAGGCGAGTACTCAGGGGTCGTCTGCAGGTGCAAGTCTCGGACCTGCCACCGGCGCCCAGGCCCAGACAATTTATACCAAAGGAATGGCTGTATTTATCCACACTCTGGGCGGATTGATGTATGAATTGTCCATTGGGGGACAAAAATTTTCATTTATACCCATAAACTGAGTTCCTTAAAAATCAGAGTGTAGCAGGTTTAAGTATTTGATTTTTAAGCGAACAGACATCAGTAGATTTCAAAAAAACCTTGTAAAATGGTATCAAGTGCACCAGCGAAAACTCCCTTGGCGGGAGAGCACTGATCCCTACCACATCTGGATATCCGAGGTCATGCTCCAGCAAACCCAGGTCAAAACGGTTATTCCCTATTTTTTGAAGTTTATTGATCGTTTCCCCACCCTTCAGGATCTTGCTCAATCTGACCTTGGAACGGTTCTTAAAATGTGGGAAGGGCTGGGGTATTATGCCCGGGCCAGAAATTTTCATAAAGCGGCAATCATTGTAACAAAAGACCTGAACAGTGTTATTCCGAATGACTTTTATCAGTTTAAAAAGCTGCCTGGTGTAGGGGATTATATCGGTGCTGCCGTCCAGAGTATCGCCTTTAACCATCCGTTTGCTGTTGTGGATGGAAATGTCAAACGGGTTTTGGCAAGAATTTATTGTATCAAGCATCCCGTTAACCAGCCATCTTCCCACAAACACTTTAAAAAACATGCTGACAGGCTGCTAAATAAAAGCGATCCGGGAACATTTAATCAGGCCATGATGGAGCTGGGTGCATTAGTGTGTACTCCGAGAAAGCCGCAATGCCATACCTGTCCGGTTTCAAAACTGTGCAAGGCTTTCTTGTCTGATCAAGTGGACATCTATCCCAGGCGGATTAAAACCAAAAAAGTTCCCACCTATCATATTGCAGCAGGGATTGTTCGGGAAAAGGGGAAAGTTCTGATCACCCGGCGAAAACTTAAAGGTCTTCTAGGAGGATTGTGGGAATTTCCAGGAGGGAAGCTTGACGAGAATGAAGATGCAAACGCCGCCTGCATCCGGGAACTTAAAGAAGAAACCGGAATCACTGTCCAAATAGAATCTCATTTAACAACCATACACCATGCCTACACTCATTTTAAAATTAAAATGGACATTTTTTATTGCAAGTATATTACTGGCTCGATTCATTTAAACGGACCCATCGATTTCAAATGGATCAGACTCAAGGATATTGACCGATTTGCGTTTCCAAAAGCCAACTTAAAATTTATTCCCATGATTGAAGAAGAATAATTTTTATCGTTTGCTTTTCATGGGGATAAATGGTCTAAAGAAACTTTTAACCTTGGGGTATAAATTAAGGAGGGCGTACAGAATGAGTGGGATTTCCAAAAAGATAGGTTTTGTTTTTATGGTTCTTATTATTATTGGTGGGACTGGGAGTGCCTGGGGTGGCTGGTTCACATTCGAGCCCAACATTATACTTTTAGATGGGACATCTGTAGCTCTGGAGCTCACGGATATTGGAAAAGAAACCGCTTTCATCGAAAAAGGAGATATGGCACAAGCAAATGAATTAAAAAAATATAATAAGGTTCATGTCATTAAAAGTGGAAAAGATCAGACCCGTGTTGAATATGTCGGCTATGAGGAATACGAAGGCAATACTTTTGTTAGAGTTAAAGATGAGAGCGGGAACAAACTTTGGGCAAACATGATTGGCCTTGCTTGTGAATGTGAAGGGCAAGGTAAGCAAAGGAATATCACTAAGCAAGATGTGATCAAAGAAAATTTTAAGCCATTATCAAAAATGTGACCCGTTAAACCCAGATTGTAAAATCTTTTTAAATGGATAAAAGAGCACAGATTCAAAAGATCACTCTGATAGGTCTTGCGGCAAATATTCTTCTTTCCATTACCAAATTTTTAATTGGGTATTTCGGCAACAGCCAGGCAGTCGTTGCCGATGCACTGCACAGCTTTTCTGACACATCATCTGATCTTGTCATTTTGTTCGGGGTAAAATACTGGACAGCTCCGCCGGATGATTCCCACCCCTATGGACATCAGAAAATTGAATCCTTTGTCTCCATCATTATCGGGTTTATCCTTCTTGTTGTGGCCGGTGTGATT